>UQZF01000007.1 GCA_900545455.1 uncultured Eubacteriales bacterium | reverse complement strand
CTTGCATGTGTTAAGCACGCCGCCAGCGTTCATCCTGAGCCAGGATCAAACTCTCATATAAAAGTTTAATTCCGTCAGAACTACTCTGGCCTCTTTTAAAAAGAAGTTTTCGTTCTCCGTTGATTTACCTTAATAATAAGGTTTTGTTCGTTTCTGAATATTCTCGGATTTCTGAAGCAGAAACCACTTCAGAACCCGTTAGAATTTTCAGGGTTGTTTTACTGTTCAGTTGTCAAAGAACCCTGTCGGCTTTCTGTGAGCTTGTTTCATTCGCATCAGCGACAGCTTGTTTATATTACCATACTTGGTTTTGTTTGTCAAGAACTTTTTTAACTTTTTTCAAAAACTTTTTTGAAGCATTTCTTCTCAAGCAAAGTTATTGTTCTTGGCTTGTCGCTCATGTATCTCAGCGACGTTCTTTATCTTAACACCTTGTAAGGTATTTGTCAACAGTTTTTTAAAGAATTTTTTCTTTTTTCTAAAAACTGTTTACAATTCTTCTGAGCGTCTCTTTCAAGTGCTCAATGCCTTATTTTTGAGGCAGGTATGATAATAACATGATATGAGTGTTTTGTAAACCCCTAAATTATAAATAGTTTTTTGATGCAATTAGCTATAATTGTCTGAAAATTGTATATACTTATATTTGACGTGTGCTTCCAAAGAATATATACTTATAACACATATCAAGATATACCTATACTACATATATAAGAAAGGAATCATGCAGATACCATTATGAACAAACGCAATTACCAACGTGAGCTTGAACAGCTTATTTCCAATATAGATCCCGGACACACTCCGACACTGCTGCTCCATGCCTGCTGCGCTCCATGCAGCAGCTATTGTCTCGAGTACCTGTCGCAGTACTTTTCGATAACTGTTCTGTTCTACAACCCTAATATCTCCCCGGAATCCGAATACACAAAAAGGGTTGATGAGATACGAAGGCTTATCGGAGAACTTCCTGTTAAGAATAAAGTATCTTTAATAGAAGGAAGATATTTTCCGACTGAGTTCTACAATTCAGTTAAAGGTCTTGAAAATGAACCTGAGGGCGGAAAGAGATGTCATGTATGCTATGAGCTTCGTCTCAGGGAGGCTGCAATAACCGCAAAGAAAATGGGATTTGATTACTTCACGACAACGCTCAGCATCAGCCCTCTTAAAAATGCGGATAAATTGAACGAGATTGGAAAGAAGCTCTCTGATGAATACGGCGTGCCTTATCTTTATTCTGATTTCAAAAAGAAGAACGGGTATAAGCGCTCGATTGAGCTTTCGAGAGAGTACCGGCTCTACAGACAGAACTTCTGCGGATGTGTTTTCTCAAAGCGCGATGCCGAAGAACGTGAAAAAGCACCGAATGATAATTAATAACAATGAAAAAGAGACATCAACTAAGATGTCTCTTTTTCAACGGAGAAAGAGGGATTTGAACCCTCGCGCCGGTTGCCCGACCTACACCCTTAGCAGGGGCGCCTCTTCGGCCTCTTGAGTATTTCTCCGAATTCACAATGTATATTAAATTGTGGCTGCCAAGGGGTGATGTGGTTCATCATTATCACCTGACGCATTGATTATTCTAACACTAAACGGAGTGATTGTCAATCCGTTTTTTTATTTTTGTTAATCCGCTGTTATTGCCCTTCTTTTTTCCTTGGCAGACTTAGCCGAAAACCATATTACATATATCATTGTCAAAAGTGAAACTGTCTCCGCAATATGCCATGATGTCTTTCCTGCATAGTATATTTTGACATCACTGTCATAGCCTTCCGGAACTATAATTGACAGACGCGCGCTGCTCTTAGAGTCGTGGAGTGTCAGCTTCTCCCCCGTATTTACGTCAACGGCTTTATAGCCCCTGTAGTAGAGAAGCGGAAATTCAACCATTCCGAACGAACCGGCGTCCGTTGTTATATGAACCTTTATGTTGGTCATGTATTTTTCATAATTGCTTATCTTGGCATTTGTTGTCTGACATTCCTCATTATCCATGAGCATGTTCATATACGGAAGTCCGTCATCATCCCTGAGCGGCATATACTCGAACCCACCGAGATTGAACGTGAAGGTCTTGTCGGTCGGGCTCACGGCATATCTCTTGTCAAGATTTCCGTTCTTCATCATCGCAGTACTCAGCCATACAAACTGGACAACCGTTATCGCAAGAATTATTCCCACTGCTGCCTTTAGCACCTTGTCATCCTTTTTGCAGAACATGACAAGGCATGTAAACATCGTAAACACAAACATTCCGACCGTGAGATACCTCACCGGGAACTGCACATTTTTAAATACCATGCTGATAGCGTGCATCAGCTTTCCGACAGTCGAGCTGCCTGATCTGTCGTCAAAGAAATCCGTTATGCTTCTCCATGGGAATATATTTGTTGCGATAATCACACTTATCAATGAAATTGCTCCGGTTATCCACAATCCGCGCCTGTTATCCCCGGAAAAATACTTTTTAACGCACGCGTACACAAGCATTGCAATCACTATTACTGACGTGCATCCCAATCCTCCGTTCGCTATATACCATGAATGCGTTGCTTTTCCCGTGTAGAACTTGAATATATTGACCAACGGTATTCCCATAAGTCCGTCACCGACGTCTGTTCCCAGCTTGATGTACAAGTCATCGAGCAGGAAGCTCTCAAGAAACGGCAGAAGATAGTTGGCATTTAACACAACCGATATGAGCACAATCTTTAACAGCACGATAAATCTGTCCTTCTTGAATGTCTTTTTAAACATTATAAGACAGAGTAAAATCGTGAAGCCGCCGTATATCTCGGTGCTCAGTACGTGCGACTGAATAACTCCCCAGTATCCGATTACCGGCATAACCCACTGTTTTCTGAGATTTTTGTCCGACGGCAGGGTGTATATTCTCCACAGTCCGACCGCGATAAGAGGAAGAAAAGTCATCGCCGTGAACTCGCCGACTGCACCTCTCTGATATAAATCATAGAAACGGTACACAGAGAGACTGTAGAGCACGCTTCCGATTATCGCATTTTTCTTATTTCCCAGCATAACCTTAAAACTGTAGTAGGATATGAGCACCGTCGCAATATTAATCAGTGCCACATATATCTTATATGAGAATTGGAGTGAGAATCCCATAAGGCGGAACAATGCAGGGATGTTATAAAGCAGGCTTCCGTAAAATGTTGAAAAGGCATAGCCGTATCCCGCATTAAATGTCGGCTCGACCTTAACGGGAAACTGTCCCGCAAGGTATCCGTCCTTGATTCCCTCGAGCCTTAAAAGCTGTATCAGTGTGTCATGTCCTATAATAACCTTGTCAAAAAACATCGGTATGCAGGATATAATCATTGTTGCAAAAAGCACACCCGCTCCTGCAAGTGATTTTCTTGTAATCACGATGTTCCTTCTCCTGATGTACATCCCCCATACGGTTAACATAATGATTAAAAATACAGGAATCATTACCACAAAAAATACGAACGGCGTTGTCCTTACCTCGTAACTTTTTACATTTACAAGGGGCGACTCGTCGTCGCTCATTATCTCCCTGACACTGAAGTTAACTGCCTTTTTAGGGCTGTATATCCAAAACTCGCCCGTGTAGCTGTCCTTGTCGTCCCTCAGATAATTTTCCGTCTGAGGTATTTTGTCCGTGGTCAAGTCACTGTCCTGTATATAGAGATAATTTACGGTGGCATCCGTCTGAACTGCCTCGTAATTGCAGGTGACAAAGTAATGTCCGAACGGGAGCGAAATCTCTTTTTCGCCACCTGTGAGTGTATATGTGCTCGGATACACACATGCGGCAATAACCAATACAACAAAAATTGCTGCTTCAATACATAAAGCAGCCAATAATTTTCTGTATATCTTATCTTGCGGCAGTTTCTTCATACAAATCTCTCCCATCTGAATCAATTACAACAATTACAGGAAAATCCTTCACGGTGAGCTTTCTCACAGCCTCGGTTCCAAGGTCGTCGTAAGCAATAACCTCCGACGAGGTAATGCACTTAGACAAAAGTGCTCCCGCTCCGCCGACTGCCGCGAAGTAAACCGCCTTATTTCTGACAATCGCCTCGTGAACTGCCTTGTTTCTCTTTCCCTTTCCAATCATTCCGATAAGTCCCAGGTCAAGAAGCGAAGGGGCATACTTGTCCATTCTGCTCGCGGTCGTAGGGCCTGCCGAGCCGATAACCCTGCCCTCCCTCGCAGGCGATGGTCCCATGTAGTATATCGTGTTATTTTTTACATCAAAAGGAAGCTCCTCACCTTTCTCAAGAGCTTCATACATTCTCTTATGTGCCGCATCTCTTGCCGTGTATATTGTTCCCGTAAGGTAGACATAATCTCCCGCCTTCAGAGTTTCCGATATGCTGCTGTCAAAGGGTACATTAATATGCTTGTCCATTTTTCGCACCGTCCAATCGATTATTCTTTATATCACTCTGTGAACATGTCTGTTGACATGACAGCAGATATTGACTGCCACAGGAAGTCCTGCTATATGCGTCGGATATGTCTCAACATTTACCGCAAGTGCCGTCTTAGAACCGCCGAGACCGCCCGGACCTATTCCGAGAGAGTTGATTTTCTCAAGCATCTCGTCCTCGAGCTCGCGGACGTACCCTGTCGGTCTTTCCTCGTCTAAATTTCTCGTGAGTGCCTTTTTTGCAAGGAGGGCGCACTTCTCAAAGGTTCCTCCTATGCCGACACCGACAACCATCGGAGGGCAGGCATTTGGCCCCGCATCCTTGACTGCCGTCAGTATTGCGTCCTTGACGCCCTCTATTCCGTCGGCAGGCTTTAACATAAACACACGGCTCATATTCTCGCTTCCGAAGCCCTTAGGTGCAATTGTTATGTCAACCTTATCGCCCGGAACAATGTCGTAATGTATAACCGCCGGAGTGTTATCCTTGGTATTCTCGCGCTCGATTGGATCCTTTACGACAGATTTTCTTAAATATCCGTCGACATAGCCCTGACGCACGCCCTCATTTATCGCGTCTGTGAGCGCGCCGCCCTCGATATGAACCTCCTGACCGACCTTTACGAATACAACAGCCATTCCCGTGTCCTGACATATAGGTATCATGTCATTTCCGGCAATCTCGAGGTTCTCCTCAAGCTGCCCTAAAATCTGTCTGCCAAGCGTGGAGCTTTCCTCGCTTGCAGCCTTCTCAAATACCTTCTTCATATCCGGCGAGAGAAAATGATTCGCCTCGATACACATTTCCTTTACGTTCTGTACAATTACCTGTGTGTTTATGTCTCTCACTTTTTATTCCTCTGTATCAACTATTATTTGTTTGCCGTAATACTGCTCCATGTCCGATATGTTCTCCCTTATCTCCGGATAGAATCCGACGTAGGTTATCTTTCCGATATGAACCGGATCAATATTAGGATCTAACAGCTCCATAAAAATTCTGTCCCTGTCCTCATCGTACAGTCTTGCAAACTGATACGTCAGCGCGTAATCCGCATTGAGTGCGAGGGATACCGACTTATAAAGCGGCTGCTCCACCGTCCTTATGCAGCAGACCACGCACACAAGTGCCACGATACCTGCTGCCCAATTTTTTATGTCAACCACATTTATCTTCTTTTCGCTCTCCTGCTCCCTGAGTGCCCTATTCACAAAATAAGCCACTGTCCTGCACACATATATGATGCTGACTGTCGCTGTCATAAAGTAAACAAACGCCGTCGTGTTGAGAACTCTTCCAAAGTACTGGCTTCTCGCATACATAAGAGGTGCAAAGGAAGCATAGTAAAGGCACGCCATCATGACTACATATACCACGGTGCCGATAATTTTCTTAACCACAGCACCCTTCACCGTCTCATCGGATGCCTCGCTCTTCTTGTTAATCATGTCAAACAGGGCAATTCCCGCAACCATTATCAGGTAAAAATATACCGCAGGCTGTATGCTCGCGCGCGTCATTATGGTTCCGTCCCTGAAAGACATAATTATCGTCTCAAATACCGAAACTCTGTCCGTCGACAGTCTCGTCGCAGCTCCCGGTGCAGTTACAGCTATCAGAAGTCCTGCTATAGCAGCCGCAAGCGGAATGTAAAAAAGTGTCTTAAATGATTTTTTTCGATATATCTCATATATCAGCTCGTAGGCGAGCAGACATACATTCACAAGTCCCGTGAGCGGATTTCCGAGTCCTATCAGGAAAAATACTATCGTGGATATCACAAGCCATACCGGTCTGTGCTTTTCCCAGAACATTATGTAAACCCCTTGTGCAAACAATATCATTCCGAAGAACAAGTTGTAGTTGGCAATTCCCGGCCACCAGTAGATTCCCTCCTTGGCGGAAGGTGCATAATCGAGATAGAATACCAGGAACAACAGGCATATACTTATGCAGTTGAGTATCGACATCTTCCATCTTCTGTGAAGAAGCGAGTACGCTATCATGCCGAGTCCGATAACCATATCGGCAAGCATGATGTAGAATATCAGGTGGTATCTGTTTTCATTAAACGCAACAGGGGAGAGTGATGTCAAAAACATACTCAAAAAATTGCCGTTATAATTATTATATACCCTTACCGTATCTTCCCATGCGCGCCGGATACACTCGATAAGTGAGTGTGAGCGCATCCATGTGTGGTGCACTCCGAGGCTCATCCAGTAATCGTCCATTCCCGGATGTGTATACTTCGACGCTGCCGCTATAGGTGAAAAACGGCTCACAAAATACCTTACCACAAGAATCAGCACAACCACCTGCAAGGCAAAATAAACATAGTCCTTATAAGTGTATTTACCAAAAATTCTTTTTATTTTATTCAACATATTAAAAATAATTCCTCCGCTGAAAGCATTCTTATGTACATTCTAATCTACAATTATTTTTTTGCCATAGTAATACTGCATATCGTGAATAACACTTTTAATATCCGGGAAAAACGAAACTTCAACTATTTCTCCGACATGAACCTCCGGTATATCAGGATCTAACAGCTCCATGAACAATTTATCCCTTGCTTCATCATACATTTCCAACATTTGAAGTTTATCTGCGTATTCTATATGAAACGAAAGAGATGTTGAGTAATAATATACTTTATTTACACTGTTAGTGCAGATAACTATGGTTACTATTGCTGCAACCCCAACCATATATCTGCATATATTATTAATTAATTGATTCTTGGAATGTATCAATTTTTCTAACAGTATATTTATAAAATATGCAAGTGTCTTACATACATAAATCAGGCTTACTGTCGACGTCATATAAAACACAAAGGCTGTTGTATTTAATACTCTTCCAAAATACTGGCTTTTTGAATACATCAGCGGAGCATACGACGCATAATAAAGGCATATCATCAACACGACAAATATAATTGTTTTGATTATGATTTTCGTGTTTGATTCTTTTATCTCATTCTCATTTTTGTTTTTTTTGATTACAAAATCCGAAAATGAAATTATGCCCACCATTATAAGATAAAATCTGATAGCAGGTTTTATACATGCCGGCGTCATTATCGTTCCGTTTTTGAATGACTTTATTATTGTCTCAAAAAAGGTTACCTGCCCCTCCGACAGCCTGATTGCATTTCCGGGAGCAGATATAACTATGATGATACCTGCCAATCCACAAATCAACGGTATATAAAACAATGTTTTGAATGATTTGTTTGTATATATTTCGTATATCAATTCATAGGCAAGCAGACATACACTTACCAGACCGGTGATTGAATTTCCAAGCCCTATCATAAAAAACATTATACTTGATAATATCAGCCATATTTTTCTATGCTTTTCCCAATATAGAATAAATATTCCCTGAGCTAAAAGGAGCAGACCGAAAAACAAATTGTAGTTTGCAATTCCCGGCCACCAATATATGCCTTCATTTGCTGAAGGAGCATAATCAATATAGAAAATGAGAAAAAGCAGGCATACGCTGATGCAGTTAATCACCGACATCTTCCACCTTCTATGCAAAAGTGAATAAGCTATAACCGCAAGTCCTATTGCCATATTGATTATTGCTATGTCAAAAACAAAATGATAACGATTTTCATTAAAAGCCAATGGAGTGAGTCCCGTCAAAAACATACTCAAAAAGGTTCCATTCAATCTCTTATACAATCCAACCGCATCCTTAAAAGAACATTTTATACATTGCCACAATGAATGTGTACTCATCCATGTTTCATGTACTCCCGTGCTCATCCAATAATCATCCATTCCCGGATGAACATACTGTGATGCGTATGACATCAGACTGTATCTGCTTTTAAAATAATTAATTATTAACAACAAAGCAACTACTTGTATCACATAATATATATGTATATTATTGTAGTCAAATCGTTGTTTTATCTTATCAGTTATTTTTGACATATAATTTCTCCTTTAGTTCTCGGTCTCTGCCTTCTCTAAATCCTCAGGCTTAGTCTCGTCGCCCTCTCTGACCTTGGCAACCTTCGCAACCTTGACGCCCTCATCGAGATTGATGAGCTTAACTCCCGATGTGATTCTTCCGAGAACCGAGATTCCTGCTACCTGCATACGGATGATAATGCCCTCTGTCGTTATGAGCATAATCTCTCTGCCCTCATTTACAGCCTTAACGCCGATTACATTTCCCGACTTTTCGTTAATCTTGTAGCACTTGATTCCCTTGCCGCCTCTGTGCTGAACGGTGAACTCCTCGGTCTTGGTTCTCTTTCCGAGTCCGTTCTCGGACACGATAAGAAGCTCATCGCCCTGAGTATCAAGCTGCATTCCTACAACCTCGTCCCCGGCAATAAGGTTCATACCGATTACACCCATAGCACTTCTTCCGGTCGGTCTTACATCCTGCTCGTTGAATCGGATGCACATTCCGAGCTTGGTTACAAGAATGATGTCCTTATTTCCGTCGGTCTCCTTAACCTCGATAAGCTCGTCATCGTCCCTGAGTGTGATGGTCTGTATTCCCGTCTTACGGATATTAGCATATTCCTTCGCAGGCGTTCTCTTTACTATACCGTTCTTCGTGCACATGAAAAGATATGAATCGTCTTTTATACCATTTACAGGAATAATAGCACTTATCTTCTCACCCGGCATGAGCTGCAGGAGGTTGACAATGGCTGTTCCTCTCGCAGTACGGCTCGCCTCCGGTATCTCGTAAGCCTTCAGTCTGTATATTCTTCCGAAGCTTGTGCAGAACAACAGATTCTTATGGGTTGTCGTCATGAACAAGTCCTCTATGTAGTCCTCATCGATGGTCTGCATTCCCTTGATTCCGCGTCCGCCTCTGTTCTGGCTCTTGAAATTGTCGAGAGTCATTCTCTTGATGTAGCCGAGATTGGTCATGGCAATGACGGTGCTCTCGTCAGGAATTAAATCCTCCATGTTGATTTCCGACTCATCGTATCCGATGGAGGTTCTTCTGTCATCACCGTACTTGTCGGCGATGGCTGTAATCTCCTTGCGAATTACGAGAAGGAGCTTCTTCTCGTCTGCCAAAATCTCCTTTAACTCCTCGATTCTTGCTCTGAGTGCAGCTAACTCCTGCTCAATCTTCTCTCTCTCCAAACCTGTGAGAGCTCTAAGACGCATATCAACAATCGCCTGTGCTTGTGCATCTGACAGACCGAAGCTCTCGATAAGTCTTGCCTTGGCTGCCTGAACATTCTCGGAACTTCTTATTATGCTTATAACCTCATCGATATTGTCGAGGGCTATCATCAAGCCCTCCAAGATATGTGCTCTCGCCTCTGCCTTGTTGAGCTCGTAGCGTGTTCTTCTTGTGACAACATCCTTCTGGTGAAGAAGGTAATATCCGAGCATCTCCTTTAAGTTGAGAACCTTAGGCTGGTTGTCAACGAGCGCGAGCATGATAACACCGAAGGTATCCTGCATCTGTGTGTGCTTGTAGAGCTGGTTGAGAACGATATTCGCGTTGGCGTCCTTGCGCAGCTCGATACATATTCTCATACCCTGTCTATCGGACTCGTCTCTTAAATCCGTAATTCCGTCAATCTTTTTATCCTTGACAAGCTCTGCAATCTTCTGGATGAGGTTTGCCTTGTTGACCATGTAAGGAATTTCGGACACGATAATACGGCTCTTGCCATTTGGCATAGCCTCAATATCGGTCACAGCGCGAACCTTAATCTTACCTCTTCCGGTTCTGTAAGCCTCCTCGATTCCTCTCTTTCCGATAACCATTGCACCTGTAGGAAAATCAGGACCCTTGACTATCTCCATGAGCTCGTCTATATCTGTCTCTCTGTCATTTTCAACTTCATTGTCGATAATCTTAACAACGGCATCAATAACCTCACGAAGATTGTGAGGCGGAATGTTGGTTGCCATACCTACGGCGATACCTGAGGTTCCGTTGACCATGAGGTTCGGGTATCTTGAAGGGAGCACGCTCGGCTCCTTCTCGGTCTCATCGAAGTTCGGTACAAAATCAACTGTATCCATGTCGATGTCAGCTAACATCTCCATGGAAATCTTGCTGAGTCTCGCCTCCGTGTATCGCATTGCGGCTGCACCGTCGCCGTCGACGGAGCCGAAGTTTCCATGACCGTCAACAAGAGGGTATCTCGTCGCAAAATCCTGTGCAAGCTTTACGAGTGCCTCGTAGATGGATGAGTCTCCGTGAGGATGGTACTTACCCATTGTATCTCCTACGATACGCGCACACTTTCTGTGTGGCTTGTCAGGACCGTTATTTAACTCAATCATCGAATAGAGGATTCTTCTCTGTACAGGCTTGAGACCGTCCCTTACATCAGGGAGGGCTCTCGCGGCGATAACGCTCATCGCATAGTCTATATAGGAAGTCTCCATTGTCTGTTTGAGGTCTACATCATGAACCTTATCAAAGATATGTTCATCCATTTATATTTCCTCCGAAATTATTTTTTATTTTATATAAGCAATTTCTCCGTTCCACTCTCGAAATTGCTAACGTCCATTCGCAATTTGCTATTTCAGCTTCGCTGAAATATCTTGCTCATGTACGTTTGTCCATCAAATAAATATAATACTCTGACTGCAAGCAGTCTCGTATTATATTTACTTGATGAACTTATATATCCAGATTCTTTACGAACTTCGCATTTGCTTCGATAAACTCTCTTCTCGGTTCTACATTGTCACCCATGAGTGTTGAGAATGTCACATCTATCTCTGACGCATACTCCTCGTCGTAGAATACCTTCTTGAGTATTCTCTTGGCAGGATCCATTGTCGTCTCCCAGAGCTGGTCTGCATCCATCTCTCCAAGACCTTTGTAACGCTGAATCTTATTGTTCTGGTCACGTCCCACCTCGGTGAGAATATCGTTGAGCTGCTCATCCGAGTATGCATACCATACCTTTTTATTCTTCTCGAGCTTATAAAGAGGCGGCTGTGCAAGATATACATAGCCCTGCTTGATGAGCTCCGGCATGAAACGATAGAGGAAGGTGAGCATAAGTGTTGCGATATGTGCACCGTCGACATCGGCATCAGTCATAATGATAATCTTGTGGTAACGGAGCTTGCTTATATCAAAGTCCTCGTGTATACCTGTTCCGAAGGCTGTAATCATCGCCTTAATCTCGGCATTTCCGAGTATTCTGTCAAGTCTCGCCTTTTCTACATTGAGTATCTTACCTCTGAGCGGAAGAATAGCCTGTGTTGCACGGCTTCTCGCTGATTTTGCGGAACCTCCGGCGGAATCTCCCTCTACGATAAAGATTTCACAGTTCTTAGGATCCTTGTCCGAGCAGTCGGCAAGCTTGCCCGGAAGACTCATGGACTCAAGAGCGGTCTTTCTTCTCGTCAGATCCCTAGCTTTTCTGGCTGCCTCCCTTGCTCTCTGAGCGAGAAGCGACTTCTCACATATCATCTTTGCAACAGTAGGATTCTGCTCCAAGAAATATGTAAGCTGCTCGGTAACGACGTTGTCGACGGCTCCTCTCGCCTCGCTGTTTCCAAGCTTCTGCTTGGTCTGTCCCTCGAACTGAGGGTTTTCAATCTTAACGCTGACAATCGCCGTGAGACCTTCTCTTATATCCTCGCCCGTCAGGTTCTGCTCGCTGTCCTTTAAGAGCTTATTGCTTCTTGCATAGTCATTGAAGGTCTTGGTTATTGCATTTCTAAAGCCCGTGAGGTGCATACCGCCTTCAGGTGTATTGATATTATTGACAAAAGAGTAAATACTCTCGTTGTAATCGTCGTTGTGCTGGAAAGCGACCTCAACCGATATGTTGTTGACGGTGCCTTCACAGTAAATGATATTCTCATAAAGAGGAGTCTTACTTCTGTTTAAGTACTGTACGAACTCCTTGATTCCTCCCTCGTAGTGGAAAATCTTTTCTTTCTTATCCTCTCTGTCATCCCTGAGAATAATCTTGATTCCCTTCGTGAGGAACGCCATTTCTCTGAGACGATTCTTTAAAATATCAAAATCGTAAACCGTATCCTCGAATATCTCCTTGTCGGGAAGGAAGGTTACCTTCGTTCCCGTCTTTTCGGCATCGCAGCTTCCGACAATCTTGAGAGGGTACATTACCTTGCCTCTCTCGTATCTCTGCTGGTATATGCTTCCTTCATGATATACCTGAACTTCAAGCCATTCTGAGAGTGCATTTACAACAGACGCACCTACTCCGTGGAGACCTCCCGATACCTTATATCCTCCACCTCCGAATTTGCCGCCGGCATGGAGAATTGTAAATACAACCTCAACCGCCGGAAGGCCGGACTTTGCATTAATTCCAACAGGAATTCCTCGTCCGTTGTCTGTTACGGTGATTGAATTGTCAGAGTTAATCTGCACATCAATCTCAGTGCAGTAGCCTGCCAACGCCTCATCGACCGAGTTGTCTACAATCTCATATACCAAATGATGAAGTCCCTTTGATGATGTACTGCCAATATACATTCCAGGTCTTTTTCTTACCGCCTCAAGACCTTCAAGAATCTGTATCTGGTCAGCTCCGTAGTTATTTTCCATGCTTTCCTCATTTCTGCGCTACATAAATATAATCAAAAGCAGCCTTAACTGCAAACCATATCTGCGATATGAGCGCACACGCAGATATTAATTTTTCTCTTCAACATGCCCGTCCGTCACATAGAACACCTTGTCCAAGTGAAAACGGTAATTAATAAATTCATCAAGTCCCGTGCAGGTAACAATGGTCTGCACGTTATCTATACTGTCAAGCAGATAGTTCTGCCTGTTAGCATCAAGCTCCGAGAACACGTCGTCCAAAAGCAGTATCGGATTGTCGCCCGTGACAATCTTCACAAGCTCAATCTCCGACAGCTTTAACGAGAGGGCACAGGTTCTCTGCTGTCCCTGCGAACCGTACCTTCTGACATCCATATCTCCGAGCATGAAGCTTATGTCGTCGCGGTGCGGTCCGTAGCCCGTGGTTTTCTGCCTTATATCCCTGTCCCTCGAATCAGTCAGAAGCTTCAAAAAATCCACCTCGCTAACCGACGGCTCATACACAAGCGTGAGCTGCTCTTTGTTGCCCGAGAGCTTGCCGTGTATATCATATATAATACCATTGAGATTATTGACAAAATTCCGTCTTATTTTTATCAGCTCATTGCCATAGCTTACAAGCTGCTCATCCCACACATCGAGCGTATCCGCAAGCGAAGGGTTGAAGCCGATGTCCTTTAAAAGCTTGTTCCTCTGAATGAGAACCTTGTTGTAGTTCACCAGATTGTGGACATAAATCTTGTCGAGCTGGCACAGCTCCATATCCATGAATCTTCTTCTCTCGGCAGGCCCGCTCTTTATTATGTTAAGGTCCTCCGGTGAAAAGAAAACGATATTGATTATGCCGAGTAAATCGACCGCACGCCTTATCGGGATACCGTCAATGGCTACACCCTTGGTCTTGGTCTTTTTAAGGTGCATATCTATTCTGTGTGGAATATTGTTTTTCCGCACCATCATCCTTATATGTGCTTCATCGCTGTCAAAGGCAATAATCTCTCTGTCCTTGCTCGCGCGGTGCGACTTGGTTGTGCCCGCAACGTAGATTGCCTCAAGAATATTGGTCTTTCCCTGCGCATTGTCACCATATAGAATGTTAGTCTTATCAGAGAACTTCATGCTGAGCAACTCATAATTTCTATAATTCTGCAAATCAAGAGCCTCGATAACCATTACGCATTATTCCTCAATTCTGATAGTCTCACCGTTGTACTCAACGACATCTCCTGCGTGAAGCTTCTTGCCTCGCTGAAGCTCAACATTTCCGTTGACCTTAACCTGACCGTCGAGAATCACCATCTTAGCGTCAACTCCGGACTCAACGAGACCTGTCGCTTTAAGTGCCTGTCCTAGCTTAATAAATTCATCTCTCAGTTTAATTGTTTCCATAAAATTCCTTTCCTAACCCGGCTTAGTAGTTGTTAAAGTTAACCGGTAAAATAAGATATATATACTCATTCTTATCATCACGAATAAAGCAAGGTGCCTTAGAATTCATAAGATAAATTGAAATCTGTTCGTCATCAATAACCTTGAGTGCATCCATGAGGAATCTTCCGTTAAAGCCGATCATTATATCCTTACCCTCTTTAACTATATCAATATCCTCGTTCATGGAACCTATTGCTGAGTTAATTTTAATCTCAAGAGAGCCATCGGTTATATTAACAATAATAGGCTTCTTGTCGCCCTCTTTTACGAGAAGCATCGAACGGTCGATACAGTCGAGAAACTCCTTCTTATTGATCACAACCTTAGTCTCATAATCCTTTGAAAGCATCTGGTCAATCTTAAAGAATTCTCCGTCAATAAGTCTTGATACAACCTTCGTGTTGTCAAACTCAAAGAGAATATGATTGTTGGTAAAGAAAATATCTACCATCTCATCAGCTTCTCCTGAAAGAATCTTGCTTATCTCGTTGAGAGTCTTACCCGGAACAACAACCTTAATCGGTTCATAAGAACTGTTAAGTTCTATGTTGCGGATGGATATTCTGTGTCCGTCGAGCGATACAACCCTTAAATTATTTTCATTGATTTCAAAAAGTTCACCTGTCATTATTCTGTTGCTGCTCTCATTATCGGCAATGGAGAAAATGGTCTGTCGGATAACCTCCTTGAGTGTGAACTTGGAAAGTTCGATGAACTTATCCTTCTCTATATAAGGCAGATATGAGAAATCGTCCCCTGCCTTTCCGGAAATTGTAAAGTTCGCCTTCTCGCAGATAATTCTGGCAACATAGTTGTCATCTGTTTCGATTGTAACTTCGCTGTCAGGAAGCTTACGGATAATATCGGAAAAAATCTTAGCATCGATGGCAACCTTGCCTCGCTGTTCAATCTCTCCCTTTATAACTGTTTCGATGCCAAGCTCCATGTCGTTGGCTGTAAGTTTAATCTCGCCTGCAGAAGCATCAATAAGGATACATTCTAATATAGTCATTGTAGTTCTTGAAGGTATTGCCTTGAGAACTATGCTGACACCTGCCAAGAGGTCTGATTTGGTACAAATTATTTTCATTGTGAAAAACTCCTTTCGGGTGAAGTGTAAAGTTGAGCGGGTTAATAAATATATAAAAAAATTCAGCAGTAGTAGTATTAGGGGTTGTGAATATGTTGATAACCGTTCTGAAGCCTTAAAAATCAAGGGTTTCAGAAAAAGGATAATTCTGTTAATAATCAAAGGACAAGCTGTTAAACAGATGTGGACAAGATTTATGAAAAAAATTCTCTGTGGAAAACCTTCGCGGTTATTCACACAAAAAGCATAATTATCAACTACTTATCCACAACATTGTTCTATGGGTTATCCACAATCCGTAATGAGTTTCTTCCTTATTATAATGGGTTCTAAATAATGGTGATAACTTATCTCAAAGACAGATTCCCGTAAATGTATGAAGCATTATGAAGGATTAATCTTCTTGATAAGAATATCTATGAGTTCCTTTGTCTGAGGATTATTCTTAATCTCATCGGAAATCTTGTCCGCACCGTGAATTACGGTTGTATGGTCACGGTTTCCTATAAGCTTGCCGATTGTGGCAAGAGGAACATCCGCCATGGTACGACAAAGATACATAGCAATCTGGCGCGGATATACAATCTCCTTGTTACGCTTGTGGGACGTGATGTCGGCAGGCGTAATACCGAAATGGTCGGAGACAGTCTTGATGATGAGCTCCGGTGTGACATCCCTGGTCTCGTTAGGAAAAATAATGTCACGGAGAGCTTCCTCAGCAAGTGCGATGCTCAGATCGTTATGTGTAAATTTGGCAAAAGCCGTGAGCTTGGTAAGTGAACCTTCAAGCTCTCGGATGTTGGA
This sequence comes from uncultured Eubacteriales bacterium, assembly GCA_900545455.1. GTDB lineage: Bacteria > Bacillota > Clostridia > Lachnospirales > Lachnospiraceae > CAG-882. Next base: position 16,630 of record UQZF01000007.1, on the reverse strand, counting down.
TTTAATATTATTTGCAATGTATTCCAATATATCATTAGGTACATTAAGGTTCTCGGACTCAGCCTTCTTGCGGAGAATTGCCATTCTTGTCTCGTATGAAGGTGGTGCAATATCTACGGTAAGTCCCCATTCAAATCTGGAGCGGAGCCTGTCCTCCAAGGTCGCAATATCCTTCGGCGGACGATCGGATGATATAACAATCTGCTTCTTAGATTCGCGCAGCGCATTGAAAGTATGGAAGAACTCTTCCTGAGTACTTTCCTTTCCGGCAATGAACTGGATATCATCAATAAGAAGAACGTCAACTTTCCTGTACTTATCGCGGAACTTCTGGTTCGTGTTGGTACGGTCATTCTTGATGGATTCGACAAGTTCGTTGGTGAAAGTCTCTGATGTGACATACATAACCTTCTTGGTCGGATCCTGCTGTAAAATAAAGTTGCCGATGGACTGCATAAGATGCGTCTTGCCAAGTCCTACTCCTCCGTATATGAAAAGAGGATTATATGCTTCCGCCGGAGATTCGGCAACGGCAAGAGCCGCAGCGTGAGCAAAGCTGTTATTGTCACCTACGACAAATGTATCGAAGGTATACTTGCGGTTGAGACCTGCCTTGTCATAGACTTCTCCCGTGGTTGTTTCATTTATGACGACCGATTTTACCGAGCTGCCCTGAGTCTGGGAATGAACGAGCTTATCAATATCCTTGGTCTGGCTTGGAAATATGAATTGGATGTCCAGCTCCATGTTCGTGCATTCCGCAATAGCAACCTTAATGGGAATCTTGTACTTCTTGTCTATATATTTGATATAGTTTTGGCCAAGCTTCTCGTCCGAAACCAATAAAAACAGTACATCATTGTGTGTATCGTAAGGTTCAAGAGGCAGAAGCCATGTCTTGAAGGATACATCACTGATTTCATGTTCGTTCTTGATTGTCTCTAAAATAAGAGGCCATTTTTCTTTAATTTCTGCAATCATCGATAATTCTCCCATTTTGTGTCATTCTAACATATTATACCTTAAAATAAGTATTTTTTCAATGGAATATCGAAGTTTACAGGCATTAATTTGGAGAAAAACGAGCATGGAGCGGAATTTTTCTGACACCCCAAATGGGTTGACATAATAAAATTATTTAAGAACCATATAATATATCTTTCAGAAAAAAGAAAAATTTGTAAAAATATTCTTTGTGTAAATTGTGAATATCTTAATTAACATTATCCATAGCCTAAAATAAAGGGTTTGTGGATAAAATTAACAAGTTAATAACAATAATGAACAGAGTTATCCACAAGTTATCCACAATTTGGGGATAACTTTTTTGATATTGTTTTGTCAGGCATCAGGTTGTCAATAATTATGGCAAAAATGTATCTCTGTGACGGTTGAAATAAAAAAACGGTATTAAATATGAGCACTGATGTAAAAAAAGCTTGACTTTATATGACAAAATGAATAAAATGAGAATGATGTTTTTTACTATTATAATGATATGCTTACCGAATTATGCCATATCGTTATCGCAAAGGAGGTGCACGAGAATATGAAGCAGACATTCCATCCAAAGAAGAGACAGAGAAACAAGGTTCACGGTTTCAGAGCAAGAATGAGCACAGCTAACGGCAGAAAGGTTTTATCTGCAAGAAGAGCTAAGGGAAGAAAGAGCTTAACAGTATAGGCCGCAGGTGTGTGGCCTTTTTTCTATGAAAATCATAGGAGGCAAACGGACACATGAGCAGTTATGAGACTTTGAAGAAAAACATCGAATTTCAAGAGGTATATAAGAGAGGTAAGTCTTATGCCAACAAGTATCTGGTCATGTATGTTTTGGAGAATGGAACGGATATAACGAGAATCGGTATATCTGTGAGTAAGAAGGTCGGGAACAGTATTGTCCGGCATCGTCTGACAAGACTTATCAGAGAGGCTTGCAGACTCAATTACGGTAGTATACAGTCCGGTTATGATATCGTGATTATTTCAAGAGCAGCACATAAGGGTAAGGGATATGCCGATACGGAGAGTGCCCTTATTCATATTCTGAAGCTTCATGGAATTTATCGAGGTGAATAGTTATTATGAAAAAGGTAATGATTGCCATGGTAAGATTTTACCGCAAGTATCTTTCACCAATGAAGAAATATCCTACCTGTATATACACTCCAACATGTTCTCAGTATGCTATAGAGGCTATTGAGAAATACGGCGCCCTTAAGGGCAGCTATCTGACAACAAAGAGAATTCTTCGGTGTAACCCTTTTGCAAAAGGCGGTTATGACCCTGTACCATAAGTTGAGCCAAGATTCAACTTTTATTAATATGTTATTTTCTGATAATAATGAAAATGACAGGGAAGGAATGGGTTAATAATGATTTTATTAAGGGTGCCTATTTTAGGGGATATTATTGATTTTATCGCCTTGTTAATGGGCTATATTATGCAGGCCCTGTTCTTTATCACCGGTGGATTCAACATCGGTTTATGTATTATTCTGTTCACGATTATTGTAAGGCTTCTCATGATGCCTATGACAATAAAGCAGCAGAGATTCTCCAAGCTGTCGTCCATGATGCAGCCGGAGCTCGCAGCAGTTCAGAATAAGTACAAGGGCAAAAATGATACTGCATCGATGCAGAAGATGCAGGCAGAGACAAAAGCAATCTATGAGAAGTACGGAACATCACCTACGGGCGGATGCCTTCAGATGTTTATCCAGCTTCCTATTTTTTACGGAATTTTCGCGGTTGTGCGTGACATTCCGGCTTATGTTCCGAGAGTTAAGGCTATGTTTGAGCCTATTATCAGTGCGATAACGGGAGTTACAAATTACAGCCAGGTACTTATCGACAGTGGACTTACCACTTCGACATACGAGACTGAGGATGCACTCCTCAAGTTCTTAAATGCATTCTCGGCAGACCAGTGGGATACACTTAAGAATGCGTTTGCAAGCTATGGAAACGGAATTGCCGATACGATTGCACAGCAGTCCGAGAAGATTTTACACGTTAACAATTTCTTTGGAATTAACTTAGCAACGGCTCCGGGCTTCAAGCTCAGCCTTGCACTCATAATACCGCTTCTTGCAGGTCTTACTCAGTGGCTTTCGGTTAAGCTTATGCAGAGCAAGAGTCCGGTTAACAACGACGATGAGAATAATACGGCAGCGCAGTCCATGAAGATGATGAACACAATGATGCCTATTATCTCAGCCATATTCTGTATCTCCATGCCTAGCGGTCTTGGACTTTACTGGATTATGGGTAGTGTTGTTCAGTGTGTTCAGCAGGTATTTATTAACAAGTACATGGACAAGGTTGACGTAGAGCAGCTTGTCGAAAAGAACATGGAGAAGGTTAATAAGAAGAGAGCAAGACAGGGACTCCCACCTAAGAAGGTAGATACCAAGGCAGTTACCAACTATGAGGAAGCTGTTCAGAGGAAAGAGGAAGAGATTGCCAGAAGAGGCGAGAGAGCTAAAGAGATTAAGGATTCCACAGAATATTATAACCAGAACGCGAAGCCGGGTTCACTTGCTTCTAAGGCGAACATGGTTAAGATGTACAATGAGAAAAATTCAAAGAATTAGTATTGGAGGAAAGATATCATGGAGTATATAGAGATTACCGGTAAAACGGTAGACGAAGCCATTACTAATGCGACGATTAAGCTTTCAGTGACAAGCGATAAGCTTGATTATGTGGTAGTTGACAAGGGAAACAGCGGATTCTTAGGAATCGGCAAGCGCCCGGCAGTCATCAAGGTTCGTGTGGCAGAGAATGTTGACGAGTTCGAGCAGGCTGTCAAGGGAAAGGTTGCAGAGACTAAGACAGAGGATAAGCCTGTTGTTAAAAAGGCTGAACCTAAGACAGAGGACAAGCCTGTTGTCAAGAAGGCTGAGCCTAAGCATGAAGAAGTTAAAGCTGCTGCACCTGCACCAAAGCAGGAAGTTAAGGCTGAAGCTGTACAGACAGAAGAAGTTGAGAGAACTTCAAAGAAGCCTGTTGCAGGTCCTAATATGGAACCGGCAATCAAGAAGTTCCTTGGTGATGTATTAGGTGCCATGGGAATGAATGCAGAGGTTAAGGTTGTTATTGACGAGAATGATGGTTCTGTTGACGTTGAACTTGTCGGGGAGAACATGGGTGTTCTCATCGGTAAGAGAGGACAGACACTTGATTCGTTACAGTATCTTGTGAGTCTTGTAGCCAATAAGGAGGCAGAGGGATATTTCCGTGTTAAGTTAGACACTGAGAATTATCGTGCAAGAAGAAAAGAGACTTTAGAGTCACTTGCCAGAAATATTGCATACAAGGTTAAGAGAACAAGAAAGCCTGTTTCACTTGAACCAATGAATCCTTATGAGAGAAGAATTATACATTCTGCACTTCAGAATGACAGATATGTATCTACAAGAAGCGAAGGTGAAGAGCCTTTCCGCCATGTAGTTGTATATTTGAAGAAAAATGTATAATTTAATCTTGCATTAAATTTAAAAGTAAATTATTATCAAGATGTGCGCATATGCGAATATGTGCACATCTTTTTGATTTGATAAAGGAGAAGTTATGGAGAGTCGTGAGACTATTGCTGCCATTGCCACGGGAATGGGCAATGCGGGTATTGGAATTGTGCGTATCAGCGGTGAAAAAGCATTTGAAGTAGCTGATGCCGTGTTCAAGGGGAAAAACAGAAAAAAATTATCGGAATACAAGAGCCATACGGCTCATTACGGACATATATATGACGGTGAGGAGCTTGTGGATGAGGCATTGGTGCTTGTAATGAAGGCTCCGCACACATATACCCGCGAAAATGTGGTCGAGATTGACTGCCATGGTGGGGCATATGTTACACGAAGAGTGTTGGAGCTTGTAATAAAGAACGGTGCCCGTGTTGCAGAGCCCGGCGAATTTACCAAGAGGGCATTTTTAAACGGGAGAATCGATCTGGCGCAGGCAGAGGCAGTCATAGATATAATCAATGCCAAGAACGGATATGCGCTTAAGAATTCGGTAAATATGCTGAGCGGAAAGTTATCCACAACCATCAAGGCGCTCAGAGATGAAATGATATATAATATAGCATATATAGAGGCAGCATTGGATGATCCTGAGCATATTAGTCTGGATAACTTTGGGGATAAGCTCACAGTGTATGTGGATAAGTGGATAAATAATGTGGATAAGTTGTTGATAAGTGTGGATAACGGAAAGCTGTTCACGGAGGGCGTGAGGACGGTAATTCTGGGCAAACCCAATGCCGGAAAATCAAGTCTTCTGAACACCTTATTAGGCGAGGAAAGAGCCATAGTTACTGACATTGCGGGTACTACCAGGGACACACTTGAAGAACAGATAAACCTCCACGGAATCATACTTAAGCTTATCGATACAGCGGGTATAAGACAGACTGAGGATATTGTGGAAAAGCTTGGTGTGGATAAGTCGAGAAAATTTGCAAAGGAAGCTGACCTTATAATATATGTTGTCGACAGCTCGACAAATCTTGATGACAATGATTTGGATATCATATCAATGATAAATGAGGGAGTAAGCGGCAATGTCATAGTTCTTCTCAACAAGTCCGACCTTGAGACTAAGACTACAGCGGAAGATGTGAGAAGATTCCTTGACTGTCCTGTAATAAGTATATCCGCAAGGGAGCAGTCCGGACTTGATGAGCTCGAGAAGAAAATTGTGGATATGTTCATGGGTGGAAATATATCATATAATGATGAGGTTATGATAACAAGAGTAAGACAGAAGGATGCTTTGAATCAGGCAAAAGAGAGCCTTTTGCTTGTAAAGGACGGAATAAATCTTTCAATGCCCGAAGACTTGCTTACAATAGACCTTATGAACGCTTATGAGGAGCTTGGCAGGATTATAGGTGAAGCCGTTGAGGAAGACCTTGTGAACGAGATTTTCAGTAAGTTCTGTATGGGAAAATAATAGAGAGGCAGCGCGGTGGAATGCGCACTTAAAAAAATGGAAAATTATCTTGAAGAAAATTATGATGTCGTTGTTGTAGGGGCCGGACATGCCGGCTGTGAAGCGGCGCTTGCATGTGCAAGACTGGGACTTGAGACAATCATGTTCACGGTGAGCGTTGAGAGCATTGCGCTTATGCCTTGTAATCCGAATATCGGCGGAAGCTCCAAGGGACACCTGGTGAGGGAGCTTGATGCGCTCGGTGGCGAGATGGGAAAGAATATAGACAAGACATTTATACAGTCTAAGATGCTTAACAGTTCCAAGGGACCGGCCGTACATTCACTGCGCGCGCAGGCTGATAAGTCTGAATACAGCAGGGAAATGAGAAAGACACTTGAGAATACGGAACACCTCACCATACGTCAGGCGGAGGTTGCGGATATTCTGACGGATGAGAATAAGAATATAACAGGTGTAAAAACATATTCAGGTGCGGTGTACCACTGCCGCGCGGTTGTACTGTGTACGGGAACATATCTCAAGGCTAGGTGTATATACGGCGATGTGAGCAGCTATACGGGACCTAACGGTCTTCAGGCAGCCAACCATCTGACCGATGCCTTAAAGAGGCTTGGAATTGAAGTAAGACGCTTTAAAACGGGAACACCGGCAAGAGTTGACAGACGTTCGATTGATTTTTCAAAGATGGAGGAGCAGTTCGGCGATGAACATATTGTTCCTTTTTCATTTACAACCAATCCGGATGACATTCAGAAGGAGCAGGTATCGTGCTATCTCACCTACACCAACGAAAAGACACACAAGATTATAAGGGATAATCTTGACCGTTCACCTCTTTATTCTGGAAAAATAGAGGGCACGGGTCCGCGTTATTGTCCGTCTATAGAGGATAAGGTTGTCAGATTTGCCGATAAGGACAGGCATCAGGTGTTTGTTGAGCCGGAGGGAAATTATACGAACGAGATGTATCTCGGTGGTATGTCGAGCTCACTCCCGGAGGATGTGCAGTACGCAATGTACCGCACCGTACCAGGACTTGAGAATGTGAAGATTGTCCGCAACGCCTATGCTATCGAGTACGACTGCATCAATGCGGTGGAACTTAAAGCATCTCTGGAATTTAAAAATGTGCATGGGCTTTTTTCCGGAGGACAGATTAACGGAAGTTCAGGTTATGAGGAAGCTGCAGTACAGGGACTTGTTGCGGGGATAAATGCAGCGATGAAGCTTCTTGGAAGGGAACCTCTTATTCTCGACCGCTCGGAGGCTTATATCGGTGTGCTCATTGACGACCTTGTGACGAAGGAGAGCAGTGAACCGTACAGAATGATGACATCAAGGGCAGAGTACAGGCTTCTTCTCAGACAGGATAACGCTGATTTGAGACTATCTGCCAAAGGACATGAAATCGGTCTTATATCAGATGAAAGATATGCGAAGGTTGAGGAGAAGAGAAGGGCGATAGATGCGGAGATTAAGAGGCTCAGCTCAGTTATGATCGGAGGAACACCGGAGGTGACCGAGTTCCTTGCAAGACATAACAGTTCAGCACTTAATAACGGAGTATCGATTGCTGACCTTATAAAGAGACCTGAGCTTGACTATGAAGCTGTTGCTGAGCTTGACAAGGACAGAGAGACGCTTCCGTGGGATGTTATTGAGCAGGTCAACATTAACATAAAATATCAGGGTTATATAGAGAGAGAATTAAGGCAGGTAGAGCATTTTAAGAAGCTTGAGAAGAAGCTTATACCTGATGATATCGATTATGATGAGGTTGGAAGTCTGCGCCTTGAGGCGAGACAGAAACTTAAGAGCTTCAGACCTCGCTCAATCGGACAGGCATCGAGAATATCAGGTGTTTCTCCTGCGGATATCACGGTTCTGCTTGTGTATCTTGAGGCGAGAAAATAGGAGGAACAGATGTCGGATTTTTTAAAGGAAAACTTAGAAAAGATAGGATATAACCCAAGCGTTAGACAGTGTGAACAGCTTGACGGCTTTCACAGGATTCTGTGTGAGTGGAATGAATTTATGAATCTCACGGGTATAACAGAATACAATGAGGTTGTAATTAAACATTTTGTGGACAGTCTTGCCGTAAATTGTGTATATTCATTTAAAAATACGGACAAGGTTGTGGATATCGGAACGGGTGCCGGTTTTCCGGGCATTCCTCTGAAGATAATGTATCCTGATGTGGAATTTACGCTTCTTGATTCACTCAACAAGAGAATTAAGTTCTTAGATGAGGTTATCAAGGTAAATGAACTTCAGAAAATTGAGACTCTTCACGGAAGGGCGGAGGACTATGCAAAGAACAAGGAATACCGCGAGCAGTTTGACGTGTGTGTGTCGCGTGCGGTAGCAAATCTTGCAACACTCAGTGAGTACTGTCTGCCTTATGTCAAGGTCGGCGGCGTGTTTATCGCGTACAAGGCAGGTCAGATTGACGAGGAGCTCGCGGCGAGCGAGAGGGCAGTGAAGCTCTTAGGCGGAGAGATAGCCGAGGTTCACAAGCTGACGCTTCCCGACACGGATATAGACAGGACATTTGTCGTAATTAAAAAGACGGCAGCCACTTCCAAGAAATATCCGAGAAAAGCGGGGCTGCCGTCAAAGGAGCCGTTAGCATAAAAGCCAATGGGCTTGTATTGCTTATTTTTGATTAAAGACTTTTATTGAGGATATCGGCAAGCTTCTTTGGACATTCATATTGAGGCATGTTGATATCTTCAAGTATTATTGTGGATATATTTTCATTTTCGCGGTCAAATGTGGATAAGGACTTCTTTGCAAGCTTATTGTCACTTCCGTTTACGATGAGCAGAGGTGTCTCAAGCTTGTCGAGCATGCGCTTGATATCAACGTTCAACAGATTTCCATGTATACTCGAATAGAGGAATCTTCCGTAGTATCCGCCTGTATGAGCGGCTTCGTACATTGAATCTGTAAGATTTTCTTTCTCTTCAACTTCCAGTCCCGGTATTCTTGACAATGCATCATGAATAGATTTGCGGTTATACTGAGTGTTGTATATAAATGAACCTATGACCGGCGCATTGTACACGGCACGAAGCCCTTTTACAATGTAAGGGTTGGTGGATGGGTTGCAGTAAGCGTTCTCCATGTTGACAGGATTTATAAAGCTTATTCCGGAATAGAGCTTCGGCATAAGTACTGCGGCACTGAGAAGAAGCGGAGCTGAGGTTGCACTTGCAACTGCATGAATACCGCTTGTCTCATGGTTTCGGCATATTCTGTTCTTCACAAAGTCATTTATCGCGAGTGCATACATATATACAGTGTAGTCAACTGTGCTCTTATCGGAATAACCGCATCCGGGAAGGTCAATAACGTAAACGGAGTTGGTCTTTGATAGTTCTAATGCTGTCGGAATCCATTCCGACATGTTGGCTGCGGGATCTAATGAGTGTATGAGCAGCACAGGACTTCCACTTCCGTAATGCTTGTATGATATATCACCGAATCGTCCGGTGTACACACGGCAATCTTCGCGGTGGTTGGCATTGCCTGAGGTTGCTTTCCTGTATTCGTAAGTGTTATAGGCTGCCATACATCCGATAGCGAGTCCGGCGGCGCGAAGCAGCGGATGCTTTTTTTTCTTATTCATGGTAATCTCCTTTCACGGATTATAATAAGTATGATTTCTGTATTTTCCTAATTCAGTATATCATTAGTATAGTCTAATTAATTTTATCCCGCAAGCAGGATTTCAAAATATAATGCACATTAATGCTGTGAAATTAATATATTTTTAATAATTACTTTTCAAAAGCCGATTTTTAGTATATAATCATATATTATAGGACGAATTTACCAGTATGTAATATGTGGTGTTATCTATGGATGAAATTGGAGCTTATTTTAAAGAGAAATTAAATAAGGCAGATTTTAAAATAAGAAACCTGGAGAATCAGACCCGGCGCATACGCAATGAGTTTGACAAGCTTACGGAGAGGGAAAAAAGTATATCCGTGAGGGAGGATGCTCCTGATTATGTTTTTCAGGTTGACTGCTATGAAAAGAATCTTGACAGTGAAGAACTCACTAAAATTAAAAATCGCAAGGATGAACTTGAAAAAGAATTGTCGGAGTTAAATGAAGAGCTTCAAGAAAATAAAAATAATGTCGAAAGATATAGACATCTATACGAGTTGTCCGTGGATAAGCATAATAAAGGTCTTAAATCGGATGTCTACAATAAGCTTGAATTTATTTTACAGCTTATGGACAGCGATATAGTGCGGGCAAAGCTTGAACTTGCCGGCATATTGAAGGAGGAGAGCGCAGATGCCAATTAATGTGTTAATTGCAGATGACCATACGATTGTCAGAGAGGGTGTTAAGTGCATACTTGAAAATACAAGTGATGTAGAAGTTATTGCGGAAGCATCAGACGGATATGAATGCCTTAATGCAATCAATAAGACTAATCCTAATGTCGTGTTGCTGGATATATCTATGCCTAACCTTGACGGACTTAAAGTACTTCAGATAATGCGTGATCAGAAGATGAGTGCGAAGGTTCTGATTATGACAGCCAAGGAAGAACCTGAATATCTTTTGAAGGCAGTCGACATGGGATGTGACGGATATATATTGAAGAAATCAGATTCAACGTCACTTAGAAAAGCCATACATTCCGTATATAACGGTGAGATGTATATTGAACCGGAACTTAAGTCCGTTCTCGATGAGACGGTATCAATAAGAGATACTGCAGTAGATAAGCTGAATGATCTTACCAGAAGAGAGATAGATGTTCTTAAGCTGCTTGCGGAGGGATTATTTAATAAGGAGATAGCAAGCAGACTTAATATTAGTGAGCGAACGGTCAAGAACCATGTCTCGAATATATTCAAAAAAATATCTGTCTCCGATAGAACACAGGCGGCAGTGTTTGCGATTAAGAATAATCTTATTAAGATTACTTATTAATCCTTTTGGGTTCCACACTTTTTTATATTTATTTTTACTGCACAGGGAAGAGCAATGTTTCACGTGAAACATTGCTCTTCCTACTTTATGCGGGAATATATAATTATTTTCATAGAGGACGAGTGTCAAAAGATATGTCAGAAGTATATTTGTTGTATTTATACATATCAACTCCGTTTTCTGAAGCAAGATGTTCTAGGAACTCTGGGAAGGGATTGTGGAAAGCCACGCCATCGATGCCAAACGCACATCCATGTGCGGTGGCATCTAATCCGGCATCCATGCCGGATTTGGCTGGAAGTAGACAGAGTTCTAAGAACATCTACGCTTCTCAAAAAAGTCGTGATATGTATAAATACAATCAAATATACATGGAGGTATATGATTTTGACACTCTGAGGTCTAAGGGGAATATTAATATATCAAGTTTTTTTGTGTAGCCGGGCAGTTATGTATGAGAAATGTTTCACGTGAAACATTCTTCTCGGGTTCGCAATATATCAAGGCTCCGAGTTATAATAAAAATTAAAAGTTTCACGTGAAACATATAGCAATTATAGCGCAAAGCTGTTATAATGAACATTGCGTGAATAAATTGATATATTATTTAGCTGTTTATTTATGCAATAGACAGTTGAGGAATTATATATATTGCAAGCTTCGTGCTTTACGCCCCTTGGTGTTTGGCTGATGCTTTTTATCAGCCTATGCACCATTAGGTGGCGTAACGCAGCGAGAGCGTGCGAAGCGGTAATATATATAATCTCTCAACGTCATGGTAACATATTAACTAAATTGTTTGTATATTATAAGGAGGGCTCCATGGGCAGAATAATCGCAATCGCTAATCAAAAAGGTGGCGTAGGCAAGACAACCACCACAATTAACCTGTCTTCCTGTCTGGCAGAGCTTGGAAAAAAGGTACTCGTGGTAGACACTGACCCTCAGGGAAATACGACGAGCGGTCTTGGAATTGACAAGGAGGCGGCAGAACTTACCGTATACCAGTTGATGATAGGTGAATGTCAGGTGAGAGAATGCCTTGTTCATACGGATTTTGAAAGATTGGATGTAATTCCGTCGAACGTCAATCTTGCAGGTGCGGAGATTGATTTAATCGGAATAGAGGACAGAGAATTTATTTTAAAGAAAGCTTTGTCGGAGATTAAGGATGAGTATGATTTCGTAATTCTCGATTGTCCACCATCACTAAACATGTTGACGGTCAATGCAATGACAGCGGCAGATACGGTACTTGTTCCGATACAGTGTGAATATTATGCACTTGAAGGATTGTCACAGTTGATGCATACTATTAGTCTTGTGCAGAAGAGACTTAATCCTGAACTTGAGATGGAAGGCGTTGTATTTACAATGTATGATGCAAGAACCAACTTATCACTTCAGGTAGTCGAAAATGTGAAGGAAAATTTGAAACACACAGTGTACAAGACAATTATTCCGAGAAATGTACGACTCGCTGAGGCACCCAGCCATGGGCTTCCGATTAATTACTATGATTCCAAGTCGGCAGGTGCGGAAAGTTACAGACTTCTGGCAGAAGAAGTAATCCATCGTGGGGACGAGGATTGGGAAGGATAAAAGTTAAGAAGTAACATGGAATAAAAATAAAACAAGAGGTACATTATGGCAGCTAAAAGAGGACTTGGAAAGGGACTCAACTCCCTTATACCGGAGGACAGTAAAGCGGTAGCTGAGACAAAACCGAAGGTAGTTGAAAAAATAGTTGAGAAAGAAGTAGTTGTAAAAGAGCCTACCGAGATTAAGGTTAATATCAACTCTGTTGAGCCAAACAGAGAACAGCCAAGAAAGGTATTCGAGGAAGATGCTCTTGAAGAACTGGCAGAATCAATACGGCAGTATGGAATATTACAGCCTCTTCTCGTACAGAAAAGAGACGGATATTATGAGATTATAGCCGGAGAGAGAAGATGGAGGGCAGCGAAGAAAGCCGGAATTAAGGAAGTTCCTGTTGTAATCAGAGATTACTCTAATCAGGAGATAATGGAGATTGCCTTAATCGAGAATATTCAGAGAGAGGATTTGAATCCGATTGAGGAGGCACAGGCATTCCAGCGGCTTATCAAGGAATACAATCTCAAACAGGATGAGGTTGCAGAGAGAGTGTTCAAGAGCAGGGCTGCAGTTACCAATTCCATGAGACTTTTAAAGCTCGATGAGAGAGTACAGCAGATGCTCATTGATGATATGATTTCAGCAGGGCATGCTCGTGCACTTCTTGCAATTGAAGATGGGGACGAGCAGTATAATGCCGCAATGAGAATATTTGATGAGAAGCTTAGTGTAAGAGAGATAGAAAAAATGGTGAAGGATATTTCAAACGGAAAGACTGAGAAAAAGCCTAAAACAGTTCCTTCAAATGATTTTATCTACAGAGATTATGAGGAAAAGCTTAAGACCGTATTCGGGAGCAAGGTCGTTATTCGCAACAAAGAGAACAATAAGGGAAAAATCGAAATAGACTACGGTTCAAGAGAAGAATTCGAGAGAATAATGGAGCTCATCGAGAAGAAATAAAGGATGAAAGAGGAAAAAACACATGGCAGCATTAGTTGATAAGCTTGGAACTGATACACTTTTTCTTATTATGGGTATTGTTATATGTGTATTGGCGGTGGCAAGTATTGTCATACTTGTATTACTCATCGTAACAATGGTAAGACTTAAGAAGATGAGAAGAAATTACAGAATATTTATGAATGGAAAGACGGCAGAGAATCTGGAAGATGCAATGCTTGACCACTTTGCAAAGATTAAGGAACTTGTTGAGATAACGGACAAGCACACTGAACAGATTGCAAAGATTAACGAAGAAATGCAGACGGTATATACCAAGCTTGGAGTTGTTAAGTATGACGCCTTTAATGAGATGGGCGGTAAACTGAGCTTTGCACTTGCAATGCTTGACAATAGCAACAACGGTTATATTATCAATGCTATGCACAGCAGAGAAGGCTGTTATACATACGTCAAGGAGATTATAAAGGGAGAATCCTTCATAACTCTTGGCGATGAGGAAAAGCAGGCGTTGAGTCAGGCAATGGGTACCGATGTGTAAGAAAAGAGCCCGATTTCTATTGAAAAATCATGGAATGTGATGTATTATTATGCACAGTAGTGTCCTGCATTTTAGTGATGGCAGGCGGAATTATATGCATACAAAAAGAAGAGCACATGCGTGCGGAAAAGAGGAAAAGAATATGTTAGATATGAAATTTGTCAGAGAGAATCCTGAGGCAGTTAAGGAGAATATCAGAAAGAAATTTCAGGATTCCAAGCTTCCGTTAGTAGATGAAGTAATTGCACTTGATGAGCAGAGCAGAGCAGCGAAGGCAGAGGCTGACGGACTCAGAGCTTCAAGAAACCAGCTTTCCAAGCAGATAGGTGTTCTCATGGGACAGGGCAAGAAGGAAGAGGCTGAAGAAGTTAAGAAGCAGGTTGCTGAGAATGCAGCAAGACTTGCAGAGCTTGAGAAGCAGGAGGCAGAGCTTGAGGAGAAGGTTAAGAAGATTATGATGGTTATTCCTAACATCATTGATCCTAGTGTTCCAATCGGCAAGGACGACAGCGAGAATGTGGAGATCACACGTTATGGTGAGCCGGTTGTTCCTGACTTCGAGGTTCCGTACCACACAGATATTATGGAGTCATTTGACGGTATAGATTTGGACAGCGCAAGAAAGGTTGCAGGTAACGGTTTCTATTATCTCATGGGTGACATTGCAAGACTTCACTCAGCAGTTATCGCTTACGCAAGAGACTTCATGATCAACAGAGGATTTACTTACTGCGTGCCTCCTTTTATGATCAGAAGTGAAGTTGTTACAGGTGTAATGAGCTTTGCAGAGATGGATGCCATGATGTACAAGATTGAGGGAGAGGATCTCTACCTTATCGGAACAAGTGAGCACTCCATGATCGGTAAGTTCATAGACACGGTTCTTCCTGAGGATACACTTCCTAGAACTCTCACAAGCTACTCACCATGCTTCCGTAAGGAGAAGGGTGCTCACGGTATTGAGGAGAGAGGTGTATACAGAATCCATCAGTTCGAGAAGCAGGAAATGATAGTTGTATGTAAGCCTGAGGACAGCAAGATGTGGTTTGACAAGCTTTGGCAGAACACTGTAGATTTATTCAGAAGCATGGATATTCCTGTAAGAACACTTGAGTGCTGCTCAGGAGACCTCGCCGACCTCAAGGTTAAGTCTATCGATGTTGAGGCTTGGTCACCGAGACAGAAGAAGTACTTCGAGGTAGGAAGCTGCTCTAACTTAGGCGATGCACAGGCAAGACGTCTCAAGATTCGTGTAAAGGGCGAAAACGGCAATTATTTTGCACATACACTTAACAACACGGTTGTTGCTCCTCCAAGAATGCTCATCGCTTTCTTAGAGAACAACTTAAATGCTGACGGCTCCGTAAATATCCCTGAGGTATTAAGACCATACATGGGCGGCATGGAGAAGATTGTTAAGAAGAACAAGTAATATAAGATGTAACAGAGAGGAGTGCTCATGCATTTATATTTAAAAGCGGTGGGCTTAGGAAGTATAAATACACGTAAGAAATACGATAGTCTCATTAAACAGGTTATCAAGGAGAGTATCGAAAAAGGCACTGTACAGTATTCGGATATACCTTATCTCCCAGGAGATAAGGTGTTTCCGGCTCAGATAAAGCATTATTTTAATAAGGTATGTGGAATATCCGTCAATGGATTTTACGACCCTAAGAGGAAAAGCTTCAAGCTTGATTATGTATTTCCTTTTCTTGACGGCTCTGTGGAGAGCTACGAGAGCGAGGTTTCAATCGGAAGAAAGACGGAGAGAGAAGCTTTCAATGCACTGTGCGATGAGCCGGGGAGAGGTATCGCACTTATTTTTCATCTGAGTAATCCGATTGATTATCTGATGAGCAAGCCTATTCTGGCGGACTTTAATGACAAGACGGTAAAAATAGCGGCGATGTCTAATGAAGGAACCGTTCTTTTGCCGGTCAATAAGAGCGAACATCAGATTGACAAAAGCAGAGCTGCAACAGCCGCCCGCAATAATCTTATCAATCTTGCAAAAAAGGGAGATACTTCGGCAATAGATAACCTTACGATAGAGGATCTGGACACTTACACCGATATATACAAGAGAATGCACAACGAAGATGTATTCACGATAGTTGACTCATCGTTCATGCCGAGCGGCTTTGAGTGTGACAGCTATTCGGTTGTAGGTAATATTGTGGAGTCACGCCTGCTTTCCAACAATTACACGGGCGAGGATGTGTATGTCATGACGCTTGAGTGCAACGATATTGTGTTTGATATGTGTATCAACGCGCGCGACTTAATCGGTGAGCCTGCCGAGGGCAGAAGATTCAAGGGAAGAATTTGGTTACAGGGACAGGTTGAGTTCTAGGTATTGCTATAGACGCAGGTATAGATATTCTTTGTTTGACAAAGTGATAAAATCTGATATAATAAAAATGTTGACTGACTTTAAGTCTAACCGACAAGAGTCATTCAACAATATGTTTCCTTAGTTAAATGGATATAACAGCCCCCTCCTAAGGGGCAGTTGAGGGTTCGATTCCCCCAGGAAACGGTTGACATTAGCGGTAATGAAGATAGTTTCATTGCCGCTTTTTTCATGCAGAATTGTAATTT
>UQZF01000006.1 GCA_900545455.1 uncultured Eubacteriales bacterium | reverse complement strand
CATACGAGATTCGCCTTAGTCTCGTGGGCTCGGAATGTGTATAAGAGACAGCACCGATTGTCTTGATAACAGACTTAGCTGTCTGAGGATCCTTAACCTTCTTGGTAATCTCAACGTCAGTTCTGATAACCTTAACCTTAGCGTACTTGATTGCTGATAAGGAGTCAGCTACAACTGAAAGACCGGCGATACCTGTTGCGAAGTATCTCTTAACCTCTCTGTCATGAAGAGCCATCTGAAGTCTCTCATAGCAGTACTTATCATGCATATAGTGAATTACGTTAAGTGTGTTAACATAAACATCTGCTAACCACTCCATCATATCTGTGTACTTAGACATTACATCATCGTAATCAAGGTACTCTGTGTCAACAGGTCTGTACTTAGGACCAACCTGAACACCTGTCTTCTCATCAACACCACCGTTGATAGCGTAGAGGAGACACTTAGCAAGGTTAGCTCTTGCACCGAAGAACTGCATTTCCTTACCGACTCTCATGGAAGATACGCAGCAAGCGATAGCGTAATCATCACCGTGAGTTACTCTCATGAGGTCATCGTTCTCGTACTGAACTGAAGATGACATGATAGATGTCTTAGCACAGAACTTCTTCCATCCCTCTGGAAGTCTTGTTGACCAGAGAACAGTCATGTTAGGCTCCGGAGCTGTACCAAGGTTGCTTAATGTGTGGAGATAACGGAAGCACATCTTTGTTACAAGTGTACGTCCATCAACGCCCATACCACCAAGGGACTCAGTTACCCATGTAGGATCTCCTGCGAAAAGTGCGTTGTACTCAGGTGTACGAGCGAACTTAACAAGTCTTAACTTCATGATGAAGTGATCAACGAACTCCTGAATCTGCTCCTCTGTAAATGTACCGTTAGCTAAGTCTCTCTGAGCGTAGCAGTCAAGGAATGTAGATGTACGTCCAAGGGACATGGCAGCACCGTTCTGCTCCTTAACAGCAGCAAGGTAACCGAAGTAAGTAGCCTGGATAGCTTCCTGTACGTTAGTAGCAGGGTTAGAAATATCACAGCCGTAAATCTCACCTAACTTCTTTAACTCCTTGAGGGCTCTGATCTGCTCTGAAAGCTCCTCTCTGTCACGGATAACATCAGGAGTCATAACCTTAGAAGTTGTAGCCTTCTGGTACTCCTTATCCTTGATAAGGAAATCTACACCGTAAAGAGCAACTCTTCTGTAGTCACCGATGATACGTCCACGGCCATAAGCATCAGGAAGACCTGTGATGATATGGTTAGAACGGCAAACTCTCATCTCAGGAGTATAAGCATCGAATACACCTGCGTTGTGTGTCTTTCTGTGAATTGTGAAGAACTCCTCGATCTGAGGGTCAATCTGGTAGCCGTTAGTAACAAGAGCAGCCTTAGCCATGTTGATACCGCCGTATGGCTGAAGTGATCTCTTGAAAGGCTTATCTGTCTGGAAACCGACAATCTTCTCTAAGTCCTTGTTAAGGTAGCCTGCTGCATGGGATGTGATTGTTGAAGGAACCTTAGTATCCATATCAAGGACGCCGCCCTTCTCACGCTCCTGCTTTGAAAGCTCCATAACCTGTGCCCAAAGAGTCTTAGTTGCCTCTGTAGGACCGCAAAGGAAAGAATCGTCTCCTTCATAAGGTGTGTAGTTCTTCTGAATGAAGTCTCTTACATCAACCTGCTCTTCCCACTTACCGCCTACGAAACCTGTCCATTCTGATCTCATAATGAAAAAAACCTCCTATTATAGTAAAGTGTTTTATATGTGTTATCCGCCCATAGCGATTAGACTATACATGCTGCCTCAATCGAGCGAATTATACACTTTTTTATGCTTGTATTATACAATGCACATTGTATACACGTCAAGGGTTTAAGAATAAAATTCACGGATTGTACACAAAAATGTACATAAATAAATTTTGTGGGAAGCCTTATAAAACAAGACAATTTAGCACTTTATCACTGGAAAATATGTGAGTTTAATGTGCGAATGCGATAGACTTTGAGGGGGTTATAGTGTATAATTATAGTTAAAACAAAACCTGTAATAAAAGAGGGTGTAGTCAAGTATGGAGATGGGTATAGAGTACATTGTGAGGCTGATAGAGAGCAAGCGTGCAGCCTTGGATGTAAGTAAAAATAAACTGCTGAGAGGTATATGCAGTACGGACACGTTTACCAAAATAGCAAACGGTCAGGGAAGAAAACTTGATAAGCTTGAGATAGAAGCTCTTAAGCAGCGGATAGGTTATAATGCGAAGAACTGTAATTATCTGCTTGATATGGATGAGTATGAGGCGTTCTTGCGAAGAGAACGTATCCGTGAGGGAATAAAAGCCTGCATAAAGGGCACGGGCAATTTGGATGATGTTAAAAAACGGATTGAGATAAACAAAAAAGAAAGCCGCAGCAATGCAATACGGATCACAATCAAGGATTTTCGTATTGAGAATATAAAAAATTATTTGTATGGAGAGATTGAATTTCTGCTTATCACGCGTCTGCTCTGCATTAAAGCAGATATGGGCGGGAAGGAAACGGCACTTGCGGGCTATGAAGGTCTGCTGAGCATAATTGACATAGGTCCAAATATGGCAATATGAGCTATGCGCTTCAATGGGGAGATGTGTTTGTAAGAATTGATAAAATTGGACTTGAACAACGCGGTATGAAAGTGGTAAAAAACAGGGCTTATACTTCTGATGGTGAGTGGTTGGAAATGCTGGTGCTGTATGATTATGAGGTATGTCCGTATGTTTTTGTTAAACAGGGAGATGATGCTGTTGAATATGTAGTGCGTGGCTATCTGTATTCGGATATGCTTCACGAGTTATATCAGCTTGAAGTTTCGGGAAGCGACCTTATAGTATATACACACAATGCGGTTCTCAGAGTGAGAGGCAGGGATGAGAACGAATGGAATGATATAACCTTTGGAAATATAGATTATTGGAGCAGTGATTGGACTATACGCATATCCATAGAAGCCGGGGAAAGTTATACAACTCATGATGGTGTGGCGTTGCTTGTGGGTGATATTTATCTTGATGTTGACAAGGAGGAGTTTGCTTTTAAAAATTTTAAGTACTTTGCATCACAGAATATTGAACATATACATAAGTAAACACATTTTAAAACATATGGACGAGTATGCTGAAACGAAAAACAACACTCACCGCGTTGTATGGTGGTATATAAGGATAAGAGCAAGATGCTTGACGAGGATATATCCGCAATTTTTCCGGATAACTGCCTGACCGTATATTTCCATGATTTTGACAATGACGGAAATGACGAATATTTTGTCGATCATTGGTTGAATCTCGGATTTGTGGCAAAAGAGGACAAAATCCGGGATACCGTTTGTCCGTATATGCAGAATAATGATTCTTATGTGCTGTCACCTTTTGCAACAGTGCATATCTATTATGCTTATGACAGTGAGGAGAAGGCATTTGTATCCGATACGGCGACATTAAGCTTTAAAAAGCCGCCGGAGGATGGAAAGATTGCGGATAAGGAAGAAGAGGTGGAGATAAAGGGGAATGAGTAAAAGAAAATCAGCCTATATATTAATATGTATATGGGTAGAGCAATTGTGATTCTGTTTTGTTACGCAGTAGATGGCTGTCTCTTTATGTTTTATGAAACAATACCGTAGACTTAGGAAAGCCGGTGGTCTACTGCGTAACATATGTTCATTATGGTTTTAATCAGGTAAAATCTAACCTTCTAGTATTTCACGTTAAACTTATATTGGATCATGTGGATATATGGTAAAGATAAATGAAGCACAGCCCATTTAGTATAACTTACTTGAATGAGGCTGTGTTAGTTTAATATGCAAGTGTGATAGACTTTGAGGGGGCTATAGTGTATGCTATAATTAAGCAGATAAGCAGGAAATATTTATGTGAAAATAACATACCTATGAGGAAATAAAAGTCATGCAGAAAATGAACAAAAAATTAATAAAGCTGTTAATTTTTGAGATAGCAGCCATCGCGGCGATAATATATTTTACGCAGACAAGCTGGAACACAACGAGGAGCACAAGCGGGCATCTGAGCAAAGAAACCTATTTGAATGGCGGAACGGGAACGGAAGAGATTAAGAAAGATTACCGTTTATATTATGAATGTGTGATAGGTAGCGGAACAATGTGTATCGAAATCAGGGATGAGGACGACAATATAGTTAAACGAAAGGTAATCTCGGAAACGGAAAACGGATATATTTATTTTGATGATTTGGAATCGGGAACATACAGCGAGACGGAGTATGCGTTAACGGACGATACGGACGCGTATTTTTCGGTCAGCATTCAAAAAAAGGTCAATAATCTGCAGAGAACAATTAATTGGATTTTTTTCATAAGCTAGTTGTGGCAATGTGCGCGCGGAGAAAAATTAAAATACAGCTCAAGCAAATATAAACCATAGCTGTATTGAATTATATTATCATCAATGATATGGTTGTTATAAAAGATATTGAGGGGATAATTTTATAAGTAACTGACGGATATAAAATAAGGCAGAAAGTAATTGTGCTGCTTTGTTTTCGGGTATATAATTGAGGGGTAGACTAATGAAAGTACGGACGCATTTGGGGAACACGATTGAAGCGGTTGATTCCGCCAAGATAAGGTATGACAAGAATGTGAAGGAGATACTTGCGGACATTCAGGTGCTTGCAAGAATTGTAAAACACACGGTGGCGGAGGCTCGGAAGCTCAGCATATCGGAGATTATGAGCTGTATTGACCGCGGGAGCATAAGAATCGGGGCAGTTCCAATGGAACCTGGGTTAACGAATGCAGAGAGAATCGACAGCTATCAGATGGAGGACTCGATACCGAATGAGGGTTATGTCACATACGACATACGTTTTATGATGGCTGTGGCATGGGCTGCGCTTGAGATTATAATTAATATTGAAGCCCAGAAGACTTCTGATTTTAAGAAGCTTGGCTATCACATTGAAAACAGAATAGTATTTTACCTTGCGAGACTGATTTCATCGCAGAAGGGTATCAATTTTGTAAAGAGTGAATATGACAAAATAAAGAAGGTCTACAGCATTTGGATATGTATGGATGCTGCGGACGACGAAGATTCGATAAGCAGCATATCTTTGAAATCGGAGTGCTTATTTGGAAAACAGTGCGATTTTGCGGAGCTTGACAAGATGTGCGGAATGGTTATCCGAATCAGGAATAATGAAAACGCAGCCGAGTCGAGGAACAGGCTTATTGCAATGCTGGAGGATGTGCTTTCAACTCAGGACGGCGAGTCTAAGAAGAGAAAGCTTGAAGAAAAGTATGATATGAAGATAACAACGGAACTGGAAGGGAGGCTTGACAGCATGTGTAACTTGAGCGAGGTTGTTGAGGAACGTGGAGTAGAGAAAGGAATCAGAGGTCTTGTTGACATACTGAAAGAGATGGGAACCTCAAAGGAGGTTATTGTTGACAAGATTATGGAAAAGTTTTCACTGACGGAGGAGCAGGCGAGGAAGTTTGTGGAGTAGCTTGCAGCGAGGGGACTTTTTCTGTAGAGCACAATATAAGAGGAGAGGATATATTATGAGGAAAATCAGGTATGCGGTTATACTTGGCTGCGCAGCAGTCATGGTCCTTGCAGGATGCGGAAAGGGTGTCAAGGATGGAGCAGGACAGGATATACGCGATTGACGGAGAGAACTATATTATAGAAGAAATTGCCGTTCGGGAGGAGTACATATCCGGCGGATGGTAATGGGACATGCCGACTGTACGGTCTTTACAAGATAAAGCCTCTGTGTTACAATAATATGCGGTCAATACATGTAATCTGCATGTCAACGGACTATGAGATGCTCTGATTGGGCATGATAAGTATATTATATTTTATCAGGAGGTAACTATAATGGCACAGGTTAGCAAGGATATGAGAATCATCGACATCATCAATGTTGATTATGATATTGTTCCTATTTTACTCAACGAGGGAATGCACTGCATCGGCTGTCCTTCTGCACAGGGCGAGTCCTTAGAGGAGGCTGCCATTGTTCACGGTCTTGATCCGGATGCAATCACAGCTAAGATTAACGAGTTTCTTGCAAGCAAGAACTAATTGAGTATTATCAGACAGTGAAAAAAAGCGGCTTGGCGTTGTGCCAAGCCGCTTTTTTGTGAATTTCGCGTTTATAATTTTTCAGAGCTGTGCGAGTACCTTGAGCGCATCCTTGCGGATTATGACCTCGTCGTGTTCGTTGAGATAGGACAAAGTTGCATAGGAGAGCTTCTCGCGTACACCATACTCGGTGAGGGTGTTGCTGACACCCGTAAATTCATCCGCATTCATCGCCTCGCTGCTTATGAAGAGGTAGTAGCGCAGAGTCACAGGGTTCTTGTAGAGAACGCTGTTTCCGGTGAAACGGCTGTGAAGTGCGGCAGCAGCGGTCGATACCTGATTGAGATCCTTGAAGGAGAACAGCTTCTCAAGCGGAACGGAAGCTGCGTCCGGTTCAGGGATTTCAGACTTGGCAGCCTTGTCAGCGGCTGCATTTTGGTTATTTTTGGTTGTTTTGCCGGTATCCTTGCCCTTGGATTTGCCTAAGAGACTGTCTGCGAACGGAATGAAGTCGTCGCTGTGGCTTAAAGCCTCGTTGATTCTGTTTAAAAGGGAAGCACCGTCATCCATGCCATGCATGTCATCATCGGAATCAAGCATGTCCGCATAGTCGTCGTCATCGTCGGATGGCGCGAACTTGGAAAAGCGGGTGTCAAGTTCTTCGGGGTCTTCAACCTTGGTGATGACAAGAACAATGCAGTCCGGTGATACCGGAATAGCTTCTATCATAAGAGGAATATCATCTGCTTCAAATCCGCACTCGAAAGATGCCTGTGCAATCATATCTTTAAAAAGGTTCTTAGCCTTCTCGGTTCCATATGCGAGTTCGCTGATTTTTAACTCTCTTGAGTCCAAATCAGCACGATTAAGGGTACAACGTATTGAATTTTCACTTAGTCGTTCTATTTTCATGTCAAATCACATCCTTCCTGACCTGCTTATTATACGTCATTTATTATAGTTCTGTAAAGCTGTAATAATATGAAAATATTATGAATTTTTAATTGGTAATTTATTGAACAGTCTTAAAATAACGACAACATTAAACAAAAGCTTAATTATTCTGCAATTAGAGACTGTTGCAAACGTGATACTTTTTGATTATATTTTATATAGGATTTGCTGTTGTTCATGGAGGTGGTATTTACCGACACACAGAACACTCTATTGGATGGCAAATACTTAATTCTCGATAAGCTCGGGCAGGGAGCTTATGGGGAAGTATTTCTTACCAGACACACAGGATTAGGCGTTTACAGAGCAGTCAAGCGCATAAGCAGGAGCCGTGATATACATAATACATGGCGGCGCGAGGCGGATGCACTCAAGAGTCTTTCGCATTCTTCCTTACCTATAATATATGATATTGATGAAGATGATGTGTATTTTTATATTGTGGAGGAATATATAAGCGGCACATCTCTTGCGGAATATGTCAGCGGTATGGGAAGACTTACGGAGAATGAGACGCGTGACATTGCTATGAGTATATGCAGTGCCCTTGAATATATGAATACAAGCGCGGGGCTATGCCATCTGGATATCAAGCCGGAGAATGTTATGGTCACTGACAATGGCATAAGACTGGTTGATTTCGGAAGCAGTTATATCGGAGATTCACAACCGCGGCTTCTGACCGGGACTGCCGGGTATTTTGCACCGGAGCTGTATAATAATGGGAAGCCGGGATATACCTGTGATGTGTATTCGCTTGGGATGTTGATGCGCTTTATGCTCACCGGAGAGACGTCTCACAACAACAATATCAGCAATATCTGTTCAGAGAATCTTGAATTTATCATTAATAAGTGCACGACTTTTGAGGCAGGACAGCGTTACGAAACTGCCGCAGAGCTGTATCAGGCACTTGAACAATCACAATCAGACAATAGAAGAACAACAGCAGAACCTACAGTTATATTGGTTGCGGGATGCGGACGACGTATTGGAGCAACGCATTTTGCGATTATGCTGGCAGCACATTTTACATTGTCGGGCAGGCGTTGTCTGCTTGAGCCTGCAGCGGAGGATGAAAAGTCCATACCTGTTCCGGTATACGGGGATATAAGGCATATTTGCTGCAGGGGAGGCGCATACACGGTGAATGGAATTACGGTGGTTCCCGATTATCACGGGTATGCAGTGCCAATGGATAATAACATATACGAGGGCTATCAGATTGTTATAAAAGAAGTGGGAAATATACTTGGCATGGACATAGGCAGGATTAAGGGATACACGGAAAAAGCTTATGTGCTTGTCCTGGTGGTGGGACATACGTTTGATGAGCTTCTCGATTATGAGAGAGCTGCCGCTATGCTTGATGAGGCGGGAATTAAATATGTGAGTGCAGTGAATTACACCGATGGGAAAGGGTATGGCGGAATCATAAAAGAACACAGAATGGGCAGAGCTTTAAGAATTCCGTACTGTACTGAACCGTATTCGTTTAAAATGGGGAGGGGAATTATTGAGAAGACGATTATCCCGAAGATACCGGGAGAAAATGAAGGTAATCGGATTTGCGGGAACGCGAAGCGGCTGTGGAACGACACACTTTGTCTGGTGCGCCGCCAATTATCTGTCAAATGTAAGAAGAAGCCGTGTGTTGGTGTACGCAGAAGGAACCGGGCATAGATATGGACAGGCTAAGGTTATTCTTAATGCAGCGGGTGATAATGCGCATTTTATGTACGGCAATGTTACATTTTTGGCGGGCACGGATGAAACTGCGGTTGAGCGCGCGCGCGAAGATTACGATTATGTTCTGATCGACCTGGGTCAGGCGGATTATGCCGGAGACAATATTCTCGGAAAGTGTGATGAACTGTTTCTTGTAGGGGATTTGAGTGCGTGGAACTGCACAGAGTCCGCTTCGGTGATGCTTAGAATGCTGAGAAGGTATGATAAAAAGCTGCGCTTTATGGCTGCATTCTATTCAAAGGCGGGGCTGAAGGAATATGAAAAGCTTACGGGGGAGCAGGCAGCCATCATTCCGATGGATGCTGAGCCGTTTGCAATTTCACGGGACACACTTATTTTTATGGAGATGATTTTTGGGACGGGTATGTAAAGTTAAGCGGGGATAATAAAAATACGCAGATAAAGGTCAGTCACAGATATGTTTTGCTACGGATAAATAATATATCACACAATTCCGGTTTGGCATTATTATGACAGCTTATATTTTATAATTTAAGCGTGGAGGCAGGTTATGAAGGGCAGACTTAAGGAAGCACAGGATGTGTACAACAGTTCATCGGTGAGTCTGTGCAGTGAACTCTCACAGTATATGAAGGAGGGAATCTCCGTGACGGTGGGAGGTTATCAGGCGAGTATCAACAGGAGACTCAGCGACATGCTGTTGAGAGAAGGTCCATGTACTTATATGCGTTCTTATTCATTTGATGAGATGGGTAAGATTACGGGAGTCGAGTTTCAGTGCGTGAGACTCTCGGAGTGACAAAGAAATATTAACTTTTAATTATCGTAAGGTTCCTCTGGACTTCGGATGGCGGAATTTATCCGCTGTCCGGAGTTTCGTGATATTTAACAGAAAGGTTTGTTGAAAATTCCCATTATTGATAAAATAATTCATCCAATCCTATTATTCTATTCCAAAAGTGTTTTATTTATGCTACAATGAATAAAGTATCAGGCTTTTACAGCATTGGTTTTATCACTAGGCAAATAGAAATGAGGATTGGAATGAGCAGGAAGAACCGTTTTTTGATGGATGAAGATTATGATGAGAATGATAAGATGATTGATGACAATGATATAGATGATTATTATGTTGAGGATGCTCCTGTGCGCAGGAAGAAGAGCAGGAAGCATGCAGCGGCTGCAGCAGTTATTGTAGCGGTGGTGTGTATACTTGCTGCAGGCGGAATAGGTCTAATGATTCTGATTGATAAGTATACGCCGAACAACACGAGAATAACTTTGAATGATTATTATGCGAATCATGGCTACATGGATACGGATGATGAGAAGCAGGTGGGTGCTGATGCCGAGGCATTTGTAATTCTGAACGGTGAGCTTGCCGGAGGCAGGGCATACTGTTTTTCGGATGTATGGTATTTCAGAAAGGATTTTGTGGATGAGAACCTTAATCACAGATTTTATTATGATATGGGCAATGATGAACTGATTTACACGACACCGACGAAAATAATTACTATTCCGTTTGAAAGTCAGGCATATTACGTTGGCGACACGGTAAAAAAAGAGCATTATGTAGTGGCAAGGGAGATTGACGGTGAAATATATATTGCCGTGGATTTTATAAGGGAGAGAGCTGACTTCATATATGAAGTCAGAACCGAGCCGGACAGGATGATTGTGAATACGGAGTATGGCAGCAGCGAGTATGTACATATTGCGGATAACGGGACGATAAGAACCGGGGCGAGCATCAAGGATGAGATTATCGGTGTCGGGGATGATGACATGCATTGGTCGGCTGTGGGAACACAGGGAGACTGGACACAGCTTATGACGGATGATAATGTGACGGGATATATAAGAAGCAAGGAACTTGCGGACGCTTATACAATCACAACTTCCAATGACTATCAGGCACCTATATATACTTCGATTTCCAAGAAGTACAAGATTAATATGGTATGGCATGCGGTATATGACATGTTTGACAACGATAATATATATGCACTTCTTGACAATACACAGGGTGTCAATGTCGTGTCACCGACATGGTACCAGCTTTCTGACAGCGTTGGAAATTACAATTCTTTTGCACAACAGGAGTATGTGGACTACATCCATGAGACGGGACGCGAGATATGGCCGCTGTGGAGCGATTTTACTTCAGTGAGCGCGGAGAACGGATGGAGTGAATATGAACTTTTTTCAGTGACTGAGAACAGAAGAACTCTTATTGCTGCCATGATGCAGGAAGCTGCAACATACGGATATGACGGAATAAATATAGATTTTGAGAAGGTCAATTCGGAGACGGGAATACATTTTGTACAGTTCTTAAGAGAGCTCTCGATAGAGTGCAGGAAGGCGGGAGTTGTACTTTCGGTTGACAACTATGTTCCGATGCCTCATTCCGCTCACTATGACAGGGCAGAACAGGGGGCGGTTGTCGATTATGTCATAGTGATGGGATATGATGAGCACTATAACGGAAGCGAGGAGGCGGGAAGCGTTGCCTCACTTGATTTTGTGAGAAACGGAATCGTGAATACACTTGAGAGCGTTCCGGCGCAGAAGCTTATCAATGCACTTCCGTTCTACACAAGAATGTGGGATGAGTATACCGATGAGAACGGAAATCATGTGATGAACTCGAAAGCTTACACTATGAAAGCTTCGTACGACAGAGTTGAGGAGCTTGGCATAGCCATCAATTGGAGCGATACGATGGGACAGTATGTTGCAGAGGGAGATGTGGAGGGTCACCATTACAGCGTATGGCTCGAGGATGCAGATTCAATCAGGGAGAAGATGAAGATTGTGGCTGAATATAACCTTGCAGGTGTGTCAGGATGGAGTCTCGGAGGTGAGTTTCCTGAGGTATGGGAAGTCATTGCAGAGTATAATAAATAGAGCTGATTGCAGGCAGTGATTTTACTCGAATAAAAATAACATAATTTTTAACCCCGTGCATAGAATAGAAATAAGGATTCTATGCATGGGGTTTTTTATATTGAAAAAAGATATGCTTTCACTTGTTATGGGACTCATAATGATATTTTCCCTGTGGATGTTGATGAACCATTTTCTGTATCCGGGTGAGAAGGAGGTGTCGGCTAAGACGGCGGTAAATACAGCTTCAGAAAGCAGTGCGGAATCAGAGACGGAGAAGAGCTACCTTGTCGTGATTGATCCGGGACACGGAGGAGTTGACCCGGGGATGCTCGGAGTGAATGATACTGTGGAAAAGGAAATAAATCTGTCCATAGCATACATTTTGAAGGAGAAGTTAGAGGAGCAGGGAATAGAGGTGGTGCTCACGAGAACAACCGATGACGGACTCTACGCGGAGAGCGACAGCAATAAAAAAATTGCCGACATGAAAAAAAGATGTGAAATAATAACAGGCAGCAATGCCGACATTGTTGTCAGCATACATCAGAACAGCTTCAGCGACAGCCGTGTGAACGGTGCGCAGGTGTTCTACTACAAGCATTCGGCCGAGGGGCAGAAGCTTGCCAAGTGCATACAGGACAGCATGAGGGAGATGCTTGATGAGACGAATGACAGAAAGATTAAAGCCAATGACAGCTATTATATGTTGATACATACACCATGCCCGACGGTTATAGTAGAATGCGGATTTATAACAAATTATGAGGAGGCGGCACTGCTTGTGACCGAGGAATATCAAAGAAATGTTGCGGATGCGATTGCGGCAGGAATTATGTCCTACAAGGATGAATGATATGATGTGCCGCGGAAAGGAATGGAAGTGGATATCTTATTTGCCGGAAATACGATGGCGGTGTCGGATGAGTTCTACAGGCATGTGGGAAAAGATTACCGCATGGTCATACTGAAAAATGACATTGCAAAGGAAAAACAGAAGAAGAAAAATCTTCTCTTTTTTAAAAGTACAGATGAGGGAGATACTGAGCGTATATTTCAGACATTTGACTTTGAGGCGGTCGTATTTTTTTCGCAGGTGCTCGACGGTGAGAAAAAGATATTTGATGAGCTTGAAAAGCTTGAGTACATACTGTATCTGTGCAGAAAGAAAAAGGTGAAATCATTTATATATATAACGGGGAACCGGTGTGACGGTGACGAGGAGAACGGTGAGGCGAGCAGAGTGATTCTGCTGAATGCGTGTGAGCAGTTATGTAAGAAAGCGGCGGACAATGACGGAATAAATGTACAGCTCATACGAGTGCCGTACCTTTACCATTGTGTGATAAAGACAAGTCATGTCGGCAGATGGCTTACCGCGGCACTTTCACAGGGAAGGGTTGAGCTTCCGGGATATCCGGAAACCATGACGGATTTTGTGAGGGAGGATGATCTGGCAGAGCTTATAGGAAGAATGTTTGATGACCCTTGGGAGGAAAAGTATCTCGAGACGAGGATAAGCGGACGAAATAAGCTGACCTTCCGACAGCTTGCAGATATGTTTAAAAGCCTTGTTTCACCGGATGAGAATGTGGATATTGTGTATACGGGAAAGGACGAATGTACCCCGACATATCAGGAGGATTCATGGGCAAGAAATGAGTACGGATGGATTCCGAAGGGGAATATTGAAACAGATTTGAAGGAGGCAGCAGGAAGATATATAAAAGAAAGAGAAAAGAAGCACCGAGGAATATTTCAAAGACTGTACTCGAACAGGCTTGTGAGGATAACCACAGAGCAGATTGTACTGTGTGTGGCAGCTGAGGCGTTAAATTATGCCACGCGGAGTAATGTCATGTTCAATTTTCTCGATTTCAGGCTCGTATATATAGCAATAATGGCATGCATGAACGGACTGGGAGCAGGTGCGGCGGCAGCACTCATTTCGTGTGCCGGATATATAGCGTCAAATGTCTCGGCTGTATCGTGGGAGGTTCTGTTTTTTAACATAGAAAATTGGTTTCCGTTTGCATGTTACATGCTTTTAGGCTGCGTGCTGGGCTACACCACGGATAAGGCGCAGGACGAGATAAAAAGCAAGACGGGGGAGCTTGAGCTTTTTGAGGAAAAATATGAATTCCTGCATGGGCTTTATATGGAGGTGTCTGAAGGTAAGGAGCGGTTCAATAACCAGATAATAGGCTATAAGGACAGCTTCGGGAAGATGTACTCGGTTGTCAAGAAACTTAACACGACGCTTCCCGATAAGGTGTTATATGAGGCGATAGATATTATGGAGGAGATACTGGATAACTCCTATATTGCAGTGTACAGCGTAACACCGAAAAATGCCTACGCAAGACTGTATGTGTGCTCAAAAAGATGTGCAGGGAAAGCAGACAGGTCAATTAAGATGACAGATTACCCGGAAGTATATAAAACACTTAAAAGTAATGTGACTTTCATCAATAAGCAGGCGAAGGAAGGTTATCCGGCGTATGCTGCTCCTTTGTGCAGGGATGGGAAGCTTGTGGGAATGATTCTTATATTGGAAGCCGATTACAGCAGGATGAATATGGAATTTTACAATAAACTCAGGATAATGTCCGATATGATACAGGATTCACTTGTCAGGGCGATGGAATTTTATGAGCTGAATGACAATGTGATGGAAAATACGCGTATTCTTGAGCCCGAAAGCTTTGAGAAGGTGCTGGGAGTCAAGAAGCAGATGAGAAAGAGGCAATATCTTGACTATGTCATGTTAAAAATTGATTCTGACGGAAAGAATCTTAGTGAGCAGAATGAGCGTCTAAGCCATCTTGTGCGTGAGAATGACGTCCTCGGAGTGAGAAAAGACGGAAATCTTTATCTTCTGCTGACGCAGACGGGAGCAAAGGATGTAAAGACGGTTGCTGAAAGGCTTAAGAAAAACAATATTGTATTCGAGGAAGTCAGGGAATAAATATGGTGATGATTATTGTTTTGATAGCGCATGTAATGATGAGCATTTGTATGGTTGTACTGCGGTTTACGCACAGACTGAGAAGCCGGAATATGATACTGCCCGCCGCCTGTCTGATTCCTGTGTGCGGTCCGGTTATTGCACTTGTGGATGAATGGCAGGTGAGACACAGCCGGATGGGAGTGAGGACGGTTGACGATTACACGCAGATTCAGGGGGATGAGGCATGGCATCGTGAGGTTATCGTGAGAAATGATGATGCACTTACAGTTCCGCTTGAGGAGGCAATGACAGTCGATGATGCACATGTGAGCAGAAGCCTGATGATGAAGCTTCTTCATACCGGTGCAGAGAATTATGTGGAGCTGCTAAAGAAGGTAACAGAGTCGAACGATGTTGAGCTGACCCATTATGCCACAACGGCGATGATGGAAATTCAGAGCGATTACGAGAGAAAAATAGGTGAACTTTCAGAGAAAATAAAGAAAAATCCCAAGGATACCGCATCGTTTATGCAGTGCAGGAGCAGAATCAAGGCATATATAGACAGCGGGCTTATCTCGGACACTGTCCTTATGCAGTACAGATTGAGGCTTGATGAGGTTCTCTCGAAACTGTGCGCATTAGAACCGGATGCGGTGAGATTTGAGTATGAGCGTATTGAAAATCTGATCTTGCTTAAAAAATATGATGGAATAGAGAAAAGACTGGCATCGCTTGAACGGAAATACCCGGAGGAGGGCAGGATATACAGATTATATGTTGAATATTATTACTCGACACATGCGGGTGAAAAAATTGCGGATACACTCAGGCGGATGAAGGAACGCGGAGTATATCTTGACAGTGCCGGAAAAGAATGGCTTGAAGTATGGACTTAAAAATAGAAGGATGAAGTTGGAGTAATGAGAAGGAAGATAGTTGGAAAGGTTATGCTTCCGGTGGCTGCTTTGTTTGTGCTGAGTATCCTTGTGTTCAGGGAGCGTGCCGGAATCGGATATGAGCAGACGGATGCGCAGGCGGAAGAATGGTCTGTATCGTATTCCGAGGAGATAAAACAGGACACGGTTTGTCTGATACTTACGTCTGATGAGGATGTAAGCAGCGAGTACGGCAAAATGATGGAATTCGTGTGCGACAACATGAAAATCGGTTGTGATGTTCTGAATTTGAGTGAAAAATTCGATGCTGAAAGGCTTGAAAAGTATGATACGGTTGTTGTTACATTTCAGGATTGGAGTGTTTTTAAGGATTGGCTGTTTGACATATATTCGTGGGTTAAAGACGGAGGAAAGCTTCTTGCGGCTGTCACCCCGATTCCCAATTCGTATTTTCAAGCGGTATCGGCGAAGTTCGGAATAGATGTGATAGATGAGTATTATCCGCCTGTGTATGGGGTAAAATTTCTGCAGGGCTGCATGATTGGTGCAGATGAGGATGATATATTCTGGTACGACGGCGAAAAGTTCGAGGGTATTGTGTCGTCACTTGCCGTTGAGCTTAGGAATGAGTGCAGTGTGTATATGGTGTCCGAAGATGGAAACACGCCGATTATATGGACAAGTGACTACGGAAAAGGAAGAATAGGTATTGTTAATGAAGTAATCACGCAGAAGTATCAGAGAGGATTTTTGGCACTTGCGTACAGCCTGCTTGATGACGTATTTGTCTATCCCGTTATCAATGCATCGGCATTTTATCTTGACGATTTTCCGTCGCCGATACCCGCAGGGAATGCTGAGTATATCAAGCGCGATTACGGGGTTGATGTGGCATCATTTTATGCCAATATATGGTGGCCTAAGATGATGGAATGGGAAGAAAAATACGGGATAGTACACACCGGAATGATAATAGAGAATTATTCCGATAAAGTGGAAGCCCCCTTTGATGAGGATAAAGCAACGTCAAGATTTCTGACATTTGGCAATATGCTTTTAAATAACGGCGGAGAGCTGGGATTCCATGGCTATAATCATATGCCGCTGTGCTTAGAAGGCAGGGATGAGGATAAACAGTACGGGGAATATAAGCTGTGGAAGTCGGAAAATGACATGCAGCTGGCGGTTAAAGAGCTTGTGGAATTTTCAAAAAAGCTTTTTCCGGAAAATGAATTCCGGGTATATGTGCCGCCGTCAAACATCCTGTCCGCGACGGGGAGAAAAAATCTTCTCATTGCGGATCCTGAGATAAAGGTTATTGCGTCGACGTTTCTGCATGATTCGGATGAACATTCCTATGAGCAGGAATTTAAGGTTGAGGATGACGGAATTATCAGCACCCCGAGAATAACATCGGGTTGTGTGATTGACGATTATCAAAAGCTGGTGGCTTTGTCGGAATTGAATTTTCAGTACGTGCAGTCACATTTTACCCACCCGGACGATACGATGGATGAGGACAGAGGTGCGAGCCTTGGATGGGATTATATGAGCAGAAGCTTTGAGCAGTATCTTGAATGGATATATACGGCGGCTCCGAATATAAGAAATATGACCGGAAGCGGAATGGGGAAGGCAGTTGAGCAGTATGACAAGCTTACCATGACGAGGGAATATACCGATGAGGGAATAAGGATACGACTCGGAAGCTTTTCGGGTGAAGCGAGCTTAATTTTGAGGGTAAATGAGGGAAGCGTGGAGCGGACGGAGGGCTGCAACTGTGAGAATATATCGGAAAATATATATCTTCTTACGGCGTACAGTGATGAAATAATGATATATCTTGGAGGGGAAAATTGAGAGTATGTATGATTTTGGAGGGAAGTTATCCTTATGTACATGGAGGTGTGTCGAGCTGGACACACCAGTACATTCAGGCGATGCCGGACACCAGATTTGTTCTCTGGTGTATCGGGGCGGAAGCTAAGAAACGAGGGGTATACAAGTATGAACTTCCTTCTAATGTTGATGAGGTAAAGGAAGTATTTTTGGATGATGCCGTAAAGCTCAAGGGGAAGGGCAGGCGTCTTAAGTTTTCCGATGGGGAGAAGAGAGAGCTTAAAAAACTTTTTGAAGGTGAGAAGCCGGACTGGGATGTGCTTTTTGAACTGTTCCAAGGGAAAAAAGTTAACCCGGTTGACATGATGATGAGCCCGGTATTTCTCGACATAATCATGCAGTTATGTGAAGAAAAGTTTGCATATTTGTCATTTACGGATTTCTTTTACAATGTCAGGTCGATGATTCTTCCCGAATTGTATCTGATAACACAGGAGGTTCCGGAGGCGGACATATATCATGCGACAGCTACCGGGTACAGCGGAATACTAGGAAGTCTCGGAAAGTGGAAATACAATAAGCCGTTCATTCTGACCGAGCACGGAATATATACAAGGGAGAGGGAGGAGGAGCTTTTGCGCGCGCAGTGGGTTCTTCCTTATTTTAAAAATCAGTGGATTAATCTCTTTCACCTTTTTTCCGATTGTGCCTACTCACACGCAGATGTCGTGACGGCACTTTTTCACAGGGCAAACGAGGCGCAAAAGGAGCTGGGCTGTGATGAAAATAAACTCCGCGTCACGCCTAACGGCGTGCATATTGAGAAATTTTCGGATTCGGAAGACAAGACGGATGACGGCTGGACGGATATCGGTGCGATTGTGAGGATAGCAAAAATTAAAGATATAAAGACCATGATTTATGCTTTTGCCGAGGTTAAGAGGGAGATTGGAAATGTGAGACTCCACATCATGGGTGATATTGATGATGATGAGTACTATGAGGCGTGTCTTACACTGATTGAACAGCTCGGTGTGCCGGATATAATTTTCACGGGCAGTGTGGATGTGGCGGAGTACATAAAAAAGCTTGATTTTATTATACTCACGAGTATCTCCGAGGGACAGCCGCTGTCGGTGCTTGAAGCATTTGCGGCGGGAAAAGCATGTGTAACGACGGATGTGGGATGCTGTCGTGAGCTTATAGAGGGAAACGACGGACTTGGGGCGGCAGGAATATGTGTACCACCGATGAATAAGGAACAGGTAGCTCAGGCTATGATTGAACTGTGCAGGGAGCCGATTACGAGAAAACGGATGGGAGCAATCGGAAGAAAAAGGGTAAAAAAATATTACACCCATGACATCTCGATGGAGAATTACAAAAGGTTATATAAGGAGGTTCTCTGAATATGGCAGGTATAGGTTTTGAGTTAAAAAAGATGTTTTCCAAGAAGGGCGTGTTTCCGCTGATCAAGGCTTACGGGTATGCGGGAACAGTGTGTGTCGGACCGATGCTTCTGGGCATGTTGTTTCTTATAGTTATAGGAGCTATGTCAATCTCATTCGGTGCGACGGAGCATGAGAGGGAGCTGTTAAACAGCATGGTGACGTACACACTGCTGTCGTCGATGGTGCTCACGGGAATATTGTCGATGGTGTTGACAAGGTTCGTTGCTGACAGTCTTTATTCGGGAAATACGGGGGCAATACTTCCCTCATTCTGGGGTGGAGTGAGTATAATGCTTGCGGCAGGTGAGCTTATGTATGGTATTTTTCTAGCATGTGCCGGAATTACGGCGGTGTATGCCGTGCTGTGTCTCATATTGTTTGGCGAGCTGGTGCTTGTGTGGACACAGATGAGCTACCTGACGGCTGTCAAAGATTATCAGGGAATAATAAAGATATTTGCCTGCTCGCTGGTGCTTGGATGTATCGTCGGAGCAGGCCTTATTCTGGGAACATGGCTTAATGTCGTGACGTCGATGCTTGTTTCCGTAACAGTGGCTTACGGGGTCATGGCGGTATTTTACTACAGGCTTATGGCTCAGTACTTTCCGGAGGGAAATACCCGTTCAATGTGTTTTGTTCCTTGGATTAACAGGTATCCGCAGCTTGTGATGCTGGGATTGTTCATGTCGCTGGGGCTGTTCGGACATCTGGTTATTATGTGGAGTGGCGCAGCGGGAAAGCAGATACAGGGACTTTTTTATGCTGCTCCGGTTTACGACATTCCGGCGATTGCAGCTTTTTTGTCAATTCTTATAACGACAATCAATTTCGTGACCTCGGTTGAGGTAAATTTCTACCCGAAATACAGGGCTTTTTTTGACGAGCTGAACAATGGAGGAATATTGAAAGATATCCGACGTGCCGGGGATGAGATGAAATCGGTGCTGTTTCGTGAATTGACATACACGTTTATGAAACAGTTGTTCACGACACTCATTTTCATAATCGGTGGAAGCATTCTGCTTCCGAAGCTTCCGCTCGGATTTGACGATGACATGCTCGGAATATACAGGGTTCTTTGCATGGGGTATGCATTCTATGCAGTCGGAAACTGTATCATGCTCATAGAGCTGTATTTTGCTGACAATACAGGTGCATTGATAAGCGGGACCGTGTTCATGTCGGTGAGCTGTGCCGGCACTTTTTTTTTCAGGAACATGGATATAAAATATTACGGAATAGGTTTCTGGGCGGGTTCGGTACTGTTCTCACTTACTGCATTTATAATTCTGAGAAAATATCTGAAAAAGCTTATGTACAATGTTCTGTGCCCGAAACCGTTCTATGAAAAAAGAAAGATTGGAATAGCGGCGTTAATAGCAGCGGTGGTATGTATATCGCTGTCGGTCAGTGCATGTTCGGCAGATAAAGGAGCCGGGCAGGGAGACGATGCCGGGAGCGTTGAGACGGAAATAAGCATACCTGAATATATTCAAAAGAATACTGAGGTTTCAAAGCGTATTAAGGACAATGACATATTGTATGAGAATCATGATAATTCCTCGGTTGTGACCATGTATCTGACTGTGACGGAAGGAAACAAATCCGACAATACGAACCACACATGGACACAGGTCAACAGCTATTCGGTATTCGATTATGAGGAGATGGGCGTGGAGAGATATGCGGTCAACGGGCTTTTACAGGTTGGAGATGAAAACGGTCCCGTGGAGGGTGAGCTTGGTTACGGTCAGAATGTGCCGAATGCCACGGTAACTATAAGGGGTCAGTCGTCATCGAAAAATGTCCAGAAAAATTATAAGATTACAATCCGTGATGACAAAGGACTGTGGAATGATCAGAAGGTAATAAACTTAAATAAACATGTATCGGATTACTCGCGATTCTCAAATAAGCTCTGTTATGACCTTCAGACAGAACTGCCGGATCTTATATCGCTGCGCACACAGTTCGTGCATCTGTATGTGAGGGATATGACTGAGGGAGGAAGCGGTATCTTTGAGGATTATGGATTGTACACACAGGTTGAGCAGTTAAACAAGCGTGCATTAAAGAGCCATGGGCTTGACAGGAACGGACAGCTCTATAAAATCAATTTTTTTGAATTTTACAGGTATGAGGATGTAATCATGCCGAAGAATGATGCGGATTATGATGCCCGGGAGTTTGAGGAGTATCTTGAGATAAAGGGAAGTGATGACCACAATAAGCTTATAGCGATGCTCGAGGATTTAAACAATTATTCGATTCCGATAAGCGAAGTCCTGGATAAATGGTTTGAGGAAAACAACCTGTTTTCGTGGATGGCTTTTAATATTTTGATGGGCAATGCGGATACGCAGTCGAGAAATTCGTTTCTCTACAGTCCGCTCAATGAAAATACCTGGTACTTCATCTCATGGGACAATGACGGCTCTTTCATGGGGGCCAAGTCGACGTTCAAAGGTGATACGAGAGGCTGGGAAAAGGGAGTGAGCAACTACTGGGGGAATATACTGTTCAGAAGAATATTGATGGACGAGGCTCTGAGAGGGAAATTAGACAGCAAGATTAATGAACTCAGGGCGGTGATAACGGAGGAAAAGCTGCAGGATATGATTGATATATATTCTCCGGTAACTAAGAAATATGCCGGTGTGTATCCGGATTCAAGATTTATGCAGTTGACGCCGGAGAGGTATGATGAATTTTTAAAGCTTATGATAAAAGAGGTTGATATAAATTATGTGATATATGAGGAGAGCCTCAACATGCCGATGCCTTTCTTCATCTCCGCACCGTTGCAGAGCGCGGAAGGCGTCAGGTTCGGATGGGATGCCGCCTATGATTTTGATGCGGAGGATGTATATTACACACTTGAGGTGGCAAGGGATTACGATTTTACGGAACCTGTAATTAAGGCGGAGAATCTTTTTGTCATAGAGTATGACTATGCCGGTGTTCTTGAGCCGGGGCAGTACTTTATGAGGGTTACGGCAAAAAACGAGTCGGGATATGAGCAGACGGCATTTGATTATTACTCTTCAGGGGGTGATGAGCGTGTCTATGGTGTGAAGTGCTTCTTTGTTCTTGAGGACGGAAGTATATGGGAGGATGTATATGAGGAGTGATACACAGCTTTTTCGCCATGAGCTTAAGTTCTTCATAGACAGTTCAGAGATGGCAGTCCTTGTGAACAGGCTTGGAGCGGTAATTCCCAGGGATGCCAATGCAGGTTCGGGAGAATACATGATAAGGAGCCTGTATTTTGATGATATGTTCGAGAGTGCATACGAGGAAAAGCTTGCGGGTGTGGAAAAAAGAAAGAAGTACAGAATACGGATATACAACTATAGCGATAGCATAATTAAACTAGAGTGTAAGCAAAAGCAAGGGCAGTACATTCACAAGATGTCGGCTGTGCTGTCAAGGGAGGAGGCAGACTCAATTATCGCAGGAGACTATGGATTTCTTCTCGGCAGGAATGAAACCGTGTGCAGACAGTTCTATATTGAATGTGCCGGAAGAAAGATGGTGCCGAAGGTTGTTGTGGATTATGACAGGGTGCCGTTCGTGTTTCCGTACGGTGATGTGAGAATAACATTTGACTGCGGAATAAGAGCGGGACTATTTAACGGAACACTGTATGACAGACAGCTTCCCGTTGCGGAGGTGTTAGAGCCGGGGCAGCTTATCATGGAGGTTAAATTCACGCAGTATCTCCCCGAGTTCATCAGGAGCCTGCTATGTGTGTCAGACGGCGAATATACGGCATATTCAAAGTACACGATATGTCTTGAAAAAAAGAAGGAGCTCTCAGGCTTGATATGAGAGGATGGAGGGTATAAATGAGCGTAAAAGATGTAATTAAGAAATCCGTGCTGGAGTCTGACATGTACAATCAGGCAATCTCAGCGGGGACAATATTCACCATGGTGGTTGATCTTATCGTGGCGGTTATCATGGGACTGTTAATCTATGAGGTCTACAAAAAATATTACAGGGGCGTTGTTTTCAGCAGGAATTACGCGATAACGCTTGTGGGAATGACGGTTCTCACGAGTATGGTTACGCTTGCAATAAGCACAAATATCGTGATTTCGCTAGGTATGGTCGGAGCGCTCTCCATTGTGCGATACCGAACGGCAATCAAGGAACCGCTGGATTTGATGTATATGTTCTGGGCGATAACCACGGGAATCACAGTCGGTGCGAGCATGTATATTCTCGCGCTGGCGGCATTTTTAATCATGCTTATTTTTACTATATGTTCGGGCAGCAGAAACCATGGTGGACATCAGTATATGCTTGTGGCACACTATTGTG
The DNA here is from genome assembly GCA_900545455.1 of uncultured Eubacteriales bacterium. Lineage (GTDB taxonomy): Bacteria > Bacillota > Clostridia > Lachnospirales > Lachnospiraceae > CAG-882. The sequence continues at coordinate 13,425 of UQZF01000006.1, read as the reverse complement.
GAGAGCCGGCGGGAGACGGTATTGTGAGGGCACTGGGAAAAATGAAATATTCGGTGCGCTCAAAAATCTGCCGCGGTGACAATACCGAGCTGACGCTTCAGGTAAGATGTAAAAACGGTAATCAGACATTTATGGAGAACATAAGAAAGATAGAGGGTGTTAATGATGTCACGCTTCTTGAATTTGACGGGGAGTACCATGGTTAAAAAGATGTGGATTGCAGGATGTGCAGTGGCGGTTGTCATACTTATTGTATTTATAGCCGTAAGAAATATTGTTCCGGCAAAAATTTATACATACGATGATACGGGGGAAGTATATAATAATCCGATGATTGGATTTGCTCCAAATGCGGACTATATTGAGGCGGTCGGCGACAATACACTTGTGTATGTTGATGTAACATGGCGTGAGCTCGAGCCGCAGGAGGGCGTGTATGATTTTGATGCAATAGACGAGGAGAACTACCTCGAAAAGTGGCGTGCTCTCGGCAAAAATGTCGTGTTCCGCTTCGTGTGTGACGAGCCCTCCGACGAGCCTCACATGGACATTCCCGACTGGTTATATGAAAAGACGGGCGATGGTGTGTTTTATGATACAGAATACGGAAGGGGATATTCGCCCGACTATGCCAACGAAACCTTTATCGAGTATCATAAAAGGGCGATAGAGGCGCTCGGAGAGCGGTACGGGAATGACGCGTTTTTCTGCTTCATTGAGCTTGGGAGTGTGGGGCACTGGGGCGAGTGGCATGTCAGATACAGCGACGGCATAAAAAGACTTCCGGGTGAGGAGGTTCTTTTAAGGTATGTCACACCTTATGTGAGCGCCTTTCCAAATGCAAAACTTTTGATGCGCAGACCTTTTTCGTTTGTGGCTGACTTGGGGCTTGGTGTCTACAACGACATGACGGGATATGAGACGGACACGGAGGAGTGGCTCTCGTGGATGGAAAACGGAGGTGTATACTCGGCATCCGAGACGCCGATTGAGCTTACGGCGGTACCGGATGTGTGGGACGATGCACCTGTGGGAGGTGAGTTTACCAGTTCATATTCAATGGAGTATATGCTCACCGAAAATCTCGGCAAAACACTTGAGCTTATAGAGCAGTCCCACATGACATTCATAGGTCCGAAGTGTCCGATTGCGTGCGATGAGGAGATTAATTTTCCGGATGAGGTTTCACAGGTGAAAAAAAGCCTCGGATACCGGATTGGTGTGAGCAGGTGCCGCATAAGCTATAACCGCATCACAAAGAATGCCAAGGTCGCCGTGACCTTGAAAAATTATGGTGCGGCACCGATGTACCGTGACTGGAAGGTGTGCCTTTACCTTGCGGGCGCGGACGGGCAGATTGTCGGAAGGTATGAGACGGACATAGAGTTGTCAAGGCTTTCGGGCGGGGAAAAAGTAAAGACGACCGTTAAGGTTCCGATAACGGAGGACGCGATGTACTCGGACGGCATTCCCGTATTTTTTATAGGAATAGAGAATCCGGATACGGGATTGCCCGAGGTATATCTGGATATGGACAGCACAAGGCACGGATTCTACTATTGCCTTTTATCTAATATTTGACAAGGAAAAACACTTGTGGTAGTCTTTTCACATATACAAACCCTATTACAATTAATAGAAGAAAAGAGTGATTATCAGATGGAAAAGAAGAATTATTATATCACAACGGCGATTGCATATACATCGGGCAAGCCGCACATCGGAAACACCTATGAGATAGTTCTTGCGGACAGCATTGCAAGATATAAGAGATTTCAGGGTTATAACGTAAGATTCCAGACGGGAACCGACGAGCACGGTCAGAAGATTGAGCTCAAGGCGGAGGCAGCGGGAATCACACCGAAGCAGTATGTTGACAATGTTGCGGGAGAGATTAAGAGAATATGGGATCTTATGAACACCTCTTATGATAAGTTCATCCGCACAACGGACGATTACCATGAGAAGCAGGTTCAGAAGATATTCAAGAAGCTCTATGACAAGGGTGATATCTACAAGGGACACTATGAGGGTATGTACTGTACTCCTTGTGAGTCCTTCTGGACGGAGTCACAGCTTGTCGACGGCAAGTGCCCTGACTGCGGCAGAGAGTGCAAGCCTGCCAAGGAGGAGGCATACTTCTTTAAGATGAGTAAGTACGCTGACAGACTCATCGACTATATCAACAATCATCCTGAGTTCATACAGCCTGTCTCAAGAAAGAATGAGATGATGAACAACTTCCTTCTTCCGGGACTTCAGGACTTATGTGTGTCAAGAACCTCATTTAAGTGGGGCATTCCTGTTGATTTCGATGACAAGCATGTCGTATATGTATGGCTTGATGCGCTCACCAACTATATCACAGGTCTCGGATATGATGCGGACGGCAACAACGGCGAGCTCTTCAACGAGTTCTGGCCTGCCGACCTTCACCTTATCGGCAAGGATATTATCAGATTCCATACAATTTACTGGCCTATCTTCCTTATGGCTCTCGACCTTCCGCTTCCTAAGCAGGTATTCGGACATCCTTGGCTTTTACAGGGCGACGGCAAGATGAGTAAGTCAAAGGGAAATGTAATCTATGCGGATGACCTTGTAGATTTATTCGGCGTTGATGCGGTTCGTTTCTTCGTGCTTCATGAGATGCCGTTTGAGAATGACGGCGTGATCACATGGGAGCTCCTTGTCGAGAGAATGAACTCCGAGCTTGCGAACACACTCGGAAATCTCGTAAACAGAACAATTTCCATGTCCAACAAGTACTTCGGCGGCGTTGTGAACAACACGGGTGTCGCAGAGGAAGTTGACGAAGATTTAAAGAAGGTTGTTCTCGGAACAATGGCAAAGGTTGACGCTAAGATGGACGAGCTCCGCGTTGCCGATGCGATGACGGAGATATTCAATCTCTTCAAGAGATGCAACAAATATATTGATGAGACAATGCCTTGGGCTCTTGCAAAGGATGAGTCTAAGAAAGAGCGTCTCGAGACTGTTCTCTATAATCTTGTTGAGAGCATTTTGATCGGTGCCGAGCTCTTAGAGTCCTTCATGCCTGAGACTGCACAGAGAATAAGAAAGCAGCTTAATGCCGAGCCTAGAGGAAGAGAGAGCTTAAATACATTCGGATTATATCCTTCGGGAACCAAGGTTACCGAGACTCCTGAGATTCTCTTTGCACGCCTTGACGTAAAAGAGGTTATGGTAAAGGTAGAGGAGATCAGAGCTAAGCAGAAGGCGGCAGCCGAGGCTGAGGCAGCAGCAAACGGAGCTGATGGCACCAAGTCAGGTGAGAGCAGCACCGGCAATGCAGCCGAGGCGGGTGTCGATGTGGAGAAGGCTCCTGAAATCACGATAGACGATTTCTTCAAGACACAGTTAAGAATCGGACAGATTATAAAGTGTGAAAATGTCGAGAAGTCAAAGAAGCTTCTCTGCTCACAGGTTAAGATGGGAAGCGAGGTACGTCAGATTGTATCGGGACTCAGACCATACTACACAGCCGAGGAGATGGTCGGCAAGAAGGTTGTCGTTGTTGCCAACTTAAAGCCTGCCAAGCTTGCGGGTGTAATGTCGGAGGGTATGCTTCTCTGCGCAGAGGATGCGGAGGGCAAGCCTGTGCTCTTAACTGCCGAGAAGGATGTGCCTAATGGAGTAAGCATCGGTTAGGAGTGCTATGGGAATATTTGAATCACACGCCCATTATGATGATGAGGCGTTCAATGATGACCGCAGGGAGCTTTTAAAAAAGCTCCCTGAAAACGGTATAGAGTACGTTATAAATGTCGGCGCATCGATGGAGACGACGAGAAGCAGCATCGCTCTCGCGGCGGAGTATGATTACATTTACGCGGCGGTAGGTGTCCATCCGAGTGAGACTGCACCGCTCAATGAGGAGTTCATACAGTACATGAAGGATGAGGCTCTTCACAATAAGAAGGTTGTGGCGGTCGGCGAAATCGGACTTGACTATTACTGGAATGAGCCTGACGTTGAAATTCAGAAAAAATGGTTTATAAGACAGCTCGAGCTTGCGCTTGAGGTCGACAAGCCGATAATAATTCACAGCAGAGAGGCGGCAAAGGACACGGCGGATATTCTTTTGTCGGATGATTACAAGGCACTTCGCGGTGTCATCCACTGCTACTCCTACTCGCCTGAGATGGCGGAGCGTTACCTTGACGCGGGATATTATCTAGGTGTCGGAGGCGTTGTTACATACAAGAATGCGAAAAAACTGGTGGAGACGGTAAGCATGATGCCGCTTTCAAGAATACTTCTTGAGACGGACAGCCCGTACCTCACGCCCGTTCCGAACAGGGGACAGAGAAACAGCTCGTTAAATCTGCCTTATGTGGTGGACAAGATTGCGGAGCTTAAAAATGTGAGCCCGCAGGAGGTTATAGATACCACCAACGAAAATGCGAGACGGCTGTTTGGAATTGCCTGAGCGGATATTCAAAGAAATGAGGTTAACTTGGAAAATAAACATCTTGGAAATCCAACAAATACAAGAGAGATAATCGATAAATACGGTTTTATGTTTCAGAAGCGCTTCGGTCAGAACTTTCTCATAGACGGCAATGTCGTCGAGAAGATTGTCCGCGAGGCGGGAGTGACAAAGGATGACTTCGTGCTTGAGATTGGTCCGGGCATCGGAACCATGACGCAGCTCCTCTGCGAAAACGCGAGGGAGGTTGCGGCGGTTGAGATTGACACCAATCTCATACCGATTCTCAAGGAGACACTCGCACCTTACGACAATGTGACCGTAATCAATGAGGACATTTTGAAGGTCGACATTGCGGCACTCGCACAGGAGAAGAACGGCGGCAGACCGATAAAGGTTGTTGCCAACCTTCCGTATTATATAACCACACCTATAATAATGGGGCTTTTCGAGAGCCATGTCCCTATCGACAGCATAACCATTATGGTTCAGCGCGAGGTCGCAGACCGTATGCAGGTCGGACCGGGCACGAAGGACTACGGAGCACTCTCACTCGCGGTTCAATACTACGCAAAGCCGGAGATAGTGTTAAATGTTCCTCCAACCTGCTTCATGCCGAGACCTAATGTCGGCTCGGCGGTAATCCGCTTAAAGAAGCATGAGACTTGTCCTGTCGAGGTCGACGATGCGGAGTTCATGTTCAAGCTCATAAGAGCAAGCTTCAACCAGCGCCGCAAGACGCTCGCCAACGGTCTTTCCAACTCCTCGGAGCTCACGCTCCCGAAGGAGAAGATTGCGGCAGCGATTGAGTCGCTCGGCGTAAGCCCGAGCATCCGCGGTGAAGCGTTGACGCTTGAGCAGTTCGCGCAGCTTGCGAATTATTTTACGAGAAATAAGTAATCATATTTTCACTCCCTCCCGCATATTATGATGTTGAGGTTAAAAAGCTAATCTCGACAGGCATAGGGGAGGAGAGTGATTTTTTTGTCTGAATACAGACGATTGATTTCTTATATGTATGCTTACGACAACGGCATAAAAAATAAGAATGTAGGCTTTGCAAAGACTGAGCGCAAGGGAGGCACGGTTAAGCTGTGGATAAATCTGAAGGGGGCTTATGCACAGGAAGATGATTTTAAAGTGTATTTCTTTGTGAGGCGCGACGATGCAATTGTGGGAATATATATGGGGAGCATGAAGGTGAAGAACGGCATGGGGCAGCTTGTCGTGTCATGCAGTGAGAGTAGTCTTGAGGTTCCGTTTGATGAGATAAGGGGACTGTACATAAAATGTGACGGGGAGAGCAGAATGTTCGCCAGCCAGTGGGACGACTTGAGCTTTGCCGTTGATAATGTAACAACTTTTGAGGAGTATAGTGCGGCAGCGGCGACAGCGGAACCCTCTGCAGGAAGCACTGTAGCAGAGCCTCCGGTCTGGGAGCGCCCGATTAAGATGATGTATGTTGACGATGAGGCAGGAGCACAGCTTCATGCGCTGGAGGAAAGCGGGACGGAGGAGCCTGAGCACTCGGAAATGGATATGCTCTTTGATGGTAAAGAACCTAAGCTGGTTTTCTCGGAGGATGAGATATATGACTGCATTGACATAGGACTTGATGAGCTGCCTAAAATAACATGTGCAGACAAGAGTCTTATGAATAACAGCTTTGTGAATCATGGTTATTTTAATTTCCATCATCTGCTCTTAGGAAAAAAGGATGGCAATATTCTTGTTGTAGGTGTTCCGGGAATATACAACAGAAGGGAAAAAATGACGGCTAATATGTTTGGATTTGAGAAATTCAAGTTCAGTATGAGAAGTGATGTGTGCATGAACCATTTTGGATACTGGTATAAAGAGTATCAATGTTAAATTATCTGTAATAATTGGCAAAAAATCGGTAAAAGGTCTGAAAATATATGTTGCAAAGATTGAGTGATGTTAGTATAATACTCGTATCGGTAAATTTAAGAACAAGTTTGGAGGATACACATGAGTAAAAGAACAGTATTTACAGAATTAAGCGTGTGCGAGACTTTAATAATGAGACAGATATGGGCTTATGAAGGCGATATACCTGTACAGACATTAATAGTTAAGCTTAATGAGGAATATGGTAAGAACTATGCCAGAACAACAGTTGTAACCTTCCTTTCAAAGCTTAAGGAGAAGAAGTTCGTAGAGACCTACCGTATCGGAAAGATGTCCTTCGCTAAAGCACTTCGTACCGAGGAAGATTATAGACGCAAGGTTGTTCAGGATGATATGGATTTCTGGTTTGATGGCAAGCCTTCAGCTTTACTTGCAGCTCTTTGCGAGGGTAGAAAACTTTCCAAAGAAGAAGCAGCTAAGATTAAGGAACTTATCAAGGACGCAGAATAATACCTGCAGTTATTTGCAACACGAGTACTTTGTTATGGTTGGTGACGATATAAGGCTGATACCGATTGGAGCTGTTATTGTCAGAGAAAGATAATTACCGGTACAAGGTACGGAGGGGCGCGCTGTGTTCCGACAGCAGCCCCAAAAAGCAGACATTTAAGATACAATTCACATAATATGACCGGATGAGCAGCAGGATGCTTATCCGGTTTTTTTTTTGCAAAATGAAAGGGTGATTATTTTTTATCCCGATTAAGATTAAGACGTGTAAATTCACGTGCGATTAAAAGAATGGATTCATTATATTCAAAAGGGAGCGACGACATCATGCAGATAACGTCGTTCTGCATATCGTTGTTGGCACCGTTTTCAAATACGAGGGTGTCTAATGAGACCCGCAGACCTTTTGACAGCTTAATAAGTGTGTCTATGGATATGGATTTATGTCCATTCTCAATTTCGGATATGAATGTTATGGATAAGCCGGAACGCTCAGCGAGTTCCTGTTGTGTCATATTTAAAGAATGTCTGAGTCTGTAAACCTTGTTTCCGATGATATGGCTGGTGTCCTGAGGAGTAGAGTTCATATAAATTCTCCTATGTTTTAATAATTGAAACAGAATTAAACTACAGATTCAAATTACCAGAAAATGGGAGGATATTAAATAAACGATGGACTATATTTTATTAAACTGATTTAATTCATTTTCGTACGGGGCATAGGCATGGGCATTATTTATTGTGGGGAAAAAGTATTGGTACGGTCAGCTTGCACAATGGTAAATAGTTGTTTATAATATTGCTCGGAGGAAGCGTGATGTTATTTCAATATAATACGGACAGAATAGTATTAAGGCTTTTAGATGAGAGCTGCAGCGAAGATGTGCTGGAATTTTACTTAAAGGGTGACTCGTATTTCGGAGCGATGGAGCCGGATAGGATAGAGGGTTTTTACACCGAGGAATATCAGAGACGTGTGTTAAAGTATGAGACGGAGAGCTTCATGGCGGAGAAGAGTGCAAGGTATTATATATATGAGCGTGGCGGAAGAGAAATAATAGGCACAGTCGCACTCAGAAATGTTGTGAGGGGAAGTTTCCTGTCTGCTACGATAGGCTACAAGCTTCTGCCGGAGTACACTTGCCGGGGGATAGCTACGGAGGCGGTAGGGATAGTTACCGGTGAAGCATTGAAGGACGGTCTGCACAGAATAGCCGCGTATGTGCAGCCGGAGAATACTGCTTCCATAAAAGTATTAGAGCACTGCGGATATGAATTTGAAGGAATTGCACGTGATTACGCGATGCTCAGAGGGAGGTGGCATGACCATGCAGTCTACTCAAGAATTGCAGAGTGATATTCAGAATAGGTATGATGAGACCGATATTAAATTTATGAGAGAGGCGATTAGGCAGGCGAAGAAGGCGGCGAAGCTTGATGAGGTTCCGATAGGATGCGTTATCGTATATGACGGCAGGGTTATTGCAAGAGGCTATAACAGACGCAACACCGACAAGAGCACGCTCGCACATGCGGAGATTGCGGCGATAAAGAAGGCAAGCCGTGTCATTGGGGATTGGAGACTTGAGGACTGTACGATGTATGTAACGCTTGAGCCTTGTCAGATGTGTTCGGGTGCCATTGTCCAGGCACGAATCCCAAGAGTTGTTATCGGCACAATGAACTCTAAGGCGGGATGTGCAGGGTCGGTAATCAATATTTTACAGATGGATGGGTTTAATCATAAGGTTGACATAACAAAGGGCGTACTGATGGAGGAGTGCAGGGATATGATGCAGGACTTTTTCAGAAGGCTTCGTGAGGAAAAGGCTAAGAATAAAGTGTCAGGCGGCGAAGAGGGGAAGAACTCTGTATGAAAAAAATAATTTTGAGGATATTCGGATTTATAGGTGTCACGCTTATTATGCTTGTCGCGTGTCTGTACTGTGTAATGTGGGTTGTGACAAAAGGTCCTTCCGTCCAGGCACGAAATCTGTTCGTGTTGTCGGTGCGGGAGACAAGCATGGCAGGCTTTCTTGCCAATCTGTACTGCTCTAAAGCAGAGATTGCAGAGATTGAGGCGGGCAATCGGGTAAATTATCTCGATGAGGCGGTCGACACGTCACTTATAACCATAGACAGGGATAATCCGGGAAGTAAAAAGGATTTTACAGTCAATGAGGAGGACAAGGAGGACGGCGTCGTGTACGAGAACGGCATGGAGTTCCATCCTGTAAAAGGAGCTACATTTGCCGGAACCATGATAGTGATAAATGACCCTTCGAGAGTGTTTGTCGGGACGTCGGCTGACAAATACGACGGCTCAGCGGGACTCAGCGTGCCTGAGATATGCGAGAGATACGGTGCGACGGCGGCCTCAAATGCGGGAGGCTTCGAGGATATAGGAGGAGTCGGCAATGGCGGAACACCGCTTGGAATCGTTATATCCGAGGGTGAGTTAAAGTACGGGGATTTGAACACCTCGTATGAGATAATCGGCTTTGATGAGAACGACATATTCATTATAGGAAACATGACGGGACAGGAGGCACTTGATTCGGGCATCAGGGATGCGGTTTCGTGGGGACCACTCCTTATAGTCAACGGCGTTCCTGCAAATGTCACGGGAACGGGAGGAGGAGTGAATCCGAGAACGGCAATCGGGCAGAGAGCCGACGGTGCGGTTCTGCTTCTGATAATTGATGGGCGCCAGACGCATAGCCTTGGTGCTACGCTCAACGACCTTATAAATGTATTTCTTGATTTTGATGCGGTCAATGCGGCCAACCTCGACGGGGGTGGTTCAACAGTGTTTTATTACAACGGGGAAATATACAATAAGATTTCATCAATATACGGAGCAAGGGGAATACCTACGGCAATTGTGATAAAATAACGGGTTTCATACATGGGAGAATAAGAATGGACGAAAAGGTAAAAGAGCAGAGCGTGAAGCGCAAAAAGCGCAGGCGTGTGCAAAAATCAAGGGCAAAGTCATCCTTTGGATTTTTCCTTGGGGCGTATGCGGGACTGTGGGTTGTGCTGACACTCGTCCTCTGCATTATTTTGTGGAAAAATCTTGCAAGGTACCAGAGCGATTATGACACGGCGAAGGCAGCGGGAGAACCCGAGCTTGCGATACAGGAGAATATGGATATGTTCCTGCCGGAGAACATAGGAGTACTCATCGACGATGTGCAGCCGGAGGTTCTAAGCAGGTTTGAGACGATAGAGCAGTACAAGTATTTTTATAAGGACTTTTTGACAGACAAGACCGTCGGTTATGCAAAGGACGAAAAACTGTACAACGATGCAAGACCTGTCTATGATGTGTATGCGTATGCGAAGGCGGGGAGCAGTCCGGACAGGGCTTCGACGGATGACGGAGTGCTTCTTGCAATCGTCTCGCTGAAGGCTGCCGGAGAGAAAGACTCGTTCGGTTTTAACAAGTGGGAGATTAAAGACATTGCCATATCAGAGAATATCTACGACTACCACGATGTGTATGTGAAGGTCATGGACGATATGGACGTGTACATTAACGGAATCAAGGCAGATGAAAGAGAGTACGTCACGGGCGGACTCATTGACAACGCGGTGAGTGACAGGGCGTATGAGCTTACGGGAGTCAGCTTTAACTACAAGGTCTACTACGCGGGTGATATGGTGTGCGAGCCGGAGCTCAGGGTGCTCGACGCGGACGGCAATGACGTGACAGCCGATTACGTCGAGGAGGAGAACGACCTGAAAAACTATGAACGCACGGCATCCGACGAGTTTGTGGACAGCGTGTACGACAGGGTGCAGAGCTTCTGCGAGACCTATGTGTACCACATATACCGTAAGGCATCGGTGGGAACGGTGGCTTCAATGATGGAGAGCGGCTCGGAGGCGGAGCGGCTTCTCTACAACGCGCAGTCGACGCTCGCGTGGGCGTGGGTTCCCGACACGGTGGAGATACTTGATGAGAGCTACGATGAGTTCATGTACTACAATGACAGCTGTTTTTCGTGTAAAAGTACAATAAATATCCGTAAGTCGGATGACAAGACGACGGAGGATGAGGAGTTTGTGTGCCAGTGGCTCTTTAAGAAGGTTAACGGCGAGTGGGTTGTGACGTACTTCGTGCTCGGGTAGAATAAAATGTTTGACATTTGGGCACAATGCAGATATACTATAAGCCTATGGATTTGTGTTTAACACTTCCGTGCAGCCGGGGAGATAGCGGTGCCCTGTACCTGCAATCCGCTACAGCAGGGGTGATGTCTTTCCTAGGGAAGCCCACAGAGGGGCTGCCCGGTATAAGTGACGTTGATATCTTGGTCCTACGCAATAGGAATCTGTGAACCATGTCAGGTCGGGAACGAAGCAGCATTAAGCAGAAGCTCTTATGTGACGCAGGGCAGCCGGGGTTGAGTTGGCTGTGCCGGTAACGCTCTTTGTGCCTTCACGAAGAAAGACGCACGGATTATGAAAATATAAAGACCATCGATAGATGGGCAAACAGACATGAAAATGCCATGGTGAACAATCACCATGGCATATTTTTTACGCACTCTTGTGCTTGTGGCGTCCTCTGATGTGATAGAGAACCTCGATTCGGTTGTATATCCAGTAGCCGACAACACCGAGTTTTTCAACAATGCGTCCGCGGTCGCGGTGCATGTTGGTGAAAAGCTGGTACGGGACATAAGGTCGTTTCTTGCCGGTTGTGTCCTTGATTGCGGCTATGAGGTCGTCATTGCAGCGGATTTCGCACGGAAATTCAGTCCAAGCTGTGCCGACAACTTCAGGGCGGTGAGTGTCCGTTCCCGCTGTCTGGGGTTTGCCAAGGCGGAGTGCAAGCTCTCTTGCTGCCTCGTTAGCCGAGTGCTTGGCAACCGAGTTGTAGCTCTCAATAAAGTCGAATTTTTCAAGAAATTCAGGGTGACGTCTGCCAAAGCGCGTGTTCATAAAGGCATAGTACCCGGTATCATACGGATGTGCAGGTCCTAAGATGCCGCCTATCGAGTGGACAAGCTTCTCAAGATGTACGACGGAAAGACCACGGATGCCGATGAGGCGCGCCTTCATGGTATCGGATTTTTTTATCTTGTCAGGAAGAATGATAATTATGTGGCCACCGTTTCTGGTGTCATATTCTATTCCTTTCAGGACAGTGAAGCTTCCGGCGGCGCCGAGCTCGTCCTTGACTTTCTGCCAGTGCTCGTAGCCGCGGTAGGAATTATGGTCGGTGATGAGCATGCCGTCGACGCCCTTCTTTATAAGTCCATTTACATAGTCCACAATGCCGACGCGCGCATCTATCGAGCCCTCATCGGTGTGGCAGTGCATATCTATTCTCATATATTCTCCGTTCTGAAGCAAAATTCGTTTCAATAAGCAAAAATCGGAAAGAATCTTTATTAAATCTTAACCGAATACAGTATAGTCTCCTGCCGGAAGAATTTCAATGTGATTTTGCTGGAAAAGATATGGAAAAGACAGTAATTTTCATATTTACAGGGAGTATATTATTGTGATATATATTATTCAATACAAAAAGGGAGTAGTTGCATGTCCGCATGTTGCAGTCCTCGTCAATACGGCAGATGCCCGGGGGCTGTGGAACGAAATCGTTGAACAAGACTTTTTGTGTGCGTTTTTTGCGTACACGAAAGGTCTTTTTTTTATCTCTCTTTATCAAATTATCAAAAAGGAGGCTTATGTATGGAACAGAAAAAGGATTTTTACAGGATGAGCGTGGAAGAGCTGTATGAGGCGACGGGTGGAAGCGTGAGCGGGCTTTCATCGGAGGGAGCGGAACAGATTATGCAGGAAAAGGGAAAAAATGTACTTAAAGAGGAGAAGAAAAAGAGCGCACTTGCGGTATTTGCGGGGCAGTTTGCGGATTTGCTTGTCATAATACTTATCGTGGCGGCGGTGATTTCCATGGTATCGGGCAATGTCGAGAGTACGCTTGTTATATTTGTCGTTATTATTATGAATGCAATTCTCGGAACCGTGCAGTATGTTAAGGCGGAGAAGTCGCTCGCATCGTTAAAAGCCCTGTCATCGCCGCACGCGAAGGTGCTCCGCGACGGCAGAAAGACGGAGATACCGTCAGAGGAGCTGGTTCCGGGCGATGTACTCCTTCTTGAGGCGGGTGATATGGTCGGCGCGGACGGCAGGATAATTGCGAATCATTCGCTGCAGGTGAATGAGAGTGCGCTTACCGGGGAGTCGACGAATGTAGATAAGACGGATGTGGCGATAGAATGTGATGCGGCACTTGCGGACAGAATAAATATGGTGTACTCGGGAAGTCTTGTGACCTACGGAAGAGCTGAGGTGCTCGTGACGGCGACGGGAATGGACACGGAGATGGGAAGAATCGCGGGGCTCATGAACACGGCGAAGGAGAAAAAGACACCGTTACAGGTTAGCCTTGACGACTTCGGGAAAAAGCTTGCGATAGGAATAATGATAATATCGGCGGTTGTCTTTGCGCTGAGAATGGTACAGCAGGAGCCGCTTCTTGACTCGCTTATGTTCGCGGTGGCGCTTGCGGTTGCTGCGATTCCGGAGGCACTCGGTTCGATAGTCACGAT
>UQZF01000005.1 GCA_900545455.1 uncultured Eubacteriales bacterium | reverse complement strand
GGCTTATTGCGATGCTTGAGGATGTGCTTTCGACTCAGGATGGCGAGTCTAAGAAGAGGAAGCTTGAAGAAAAGTATGATATGAAGATAACAACGGAACTGGAAGGGAGGTTCAGCAGCATGTGTAACTTGAGCGAAGTTGTTGAGGAACGCGGAATAAAAAAGGGAATGGAGCAAGGTATAGAACAAGGAATAAGGGGACTTGTAGATATATTGCGAGATATGGGAACCCCTAAGGAAATTATTATTGATAGGATTATGGAAAAGTTTGCGCTCACCGAGGCACAGGCGGAGAAATTTGTACAATAATTGTGACGTTATATAAAAGATACGATGAAAGTTGGGCAGGAGTGACGTTTTTGGTCTCTTCTGCCTTTTTAATGCAGATATGACTATAAAGCACGAGGAAATCTTGTCAACTTTGGGTAGATTACATATTGGATAGTACTTGGTAAAATATAAATGTATGATGACAAAAATACTTATACGGCTAACGCGGTAAGTTGGTTCTTAAATCAGACATTTGAGCTGTGTTCCAAGGGGCTTGGAAAGCATCCGGTCAATAAATTTTGCTATATAACTACATCCGATTTCAGCGAGGATTCGGCAAAAGAACTTATTTCGAGAAAAAAATAAGCCCAATAAGCTTGATTGTTGTTATAATCATGATTCATTGTTGAGATTATTGAAAGAGAACAACATGAAGGATGAGATTAAGGTTATTAATCAGTTTTATTCGTAGAAATAAAATGGTAAAAATATAAAATTTGCCTACTCTGTCAGGTTACAAGGCGTGGGAAGTGTGGTAGGATGTATTATATGTAAAGGATAATATCAGATTATAGTTCATTAAATCATGGCTTAATTTATATATATTCTAGTAGACATTACCAAAATCTAATGAATCAGGATGTATAAAGATTACTTGGAGGAATATTAAAAAGATTCAGATAAATTTTGTTAAAAAAGCCATTGCCACCATGTGAAACGGTAGCAATGGCTTTTCTTCACACCCTAAACCCCTTCCTCGGGTGTTTATTCCTTAGAATATCCCTCTGCTTTGCGACGGCGACGTGGGTGTAAATTTGGGTGACGTTGATGGAGCTGTGACCGAGCATTTCCTGGATGTAGCGGATGTCGACGTCGGCTTCGAGGAGGCTGGTGGCGAAAGTGTGGCGGAACATGTGCGGGGTGATGTGGAGGTCGATGGCGGCGAGGGAGCAGTACTTGTTAATCATGCGGCGGACGGCTTGGTCGGAGAGCGGGGTGCCGGATTGATTCACAAAGAAGTGGGAGGATGAGGCTGTTTCGGTGGAAAAGATGCGGCGGTATTCGGTGAGAATGTGGATAACGTCGTCGGATGCGAGCTGGAGATAGCGTTCTTTGTCGCCTTTGCCGTAGATAAGAATTGTTCCGTCTGTGAGGTTTATGTTGGAGCATTTGAGCGAGCAAAGCTCGCTGATGCGGATGCCGGTTGAGAAAAGGAGCTCAATGACGGCGGCGTCGCGGAGAGCATTACGGCGCTGGTAGGCGGTTTTGGCGGAGGTGCGCTGGGCGTAGATGGTCGCAAGAAAAGTCTCGACAGTTGTAAGCGGGATGGTTTTTGGGAGAATGATTGGCTCGCGGAAGCGGGTGCGTATCTTGGAAAAAGGATTGCGTTCAATAATATCTTTGTATTCGCAGTAGTGAAAGAGGGCTTTGAGGGAGGCAATTTTGCGCTTGGCGGTTTTTGGCTTGTATGCGGTGTGCAGAGTGCCTATGTAGGACTCGACTATGGATGGGGTGATGCGGGAAATGTCAAGATAAGAAACAGAATCGACAAACTCCGCGAACTGGCGCAGGTCGATGCGGTAGGCTTTGAGAGTTTTTTCGTCTAAGCATTTCTGGGAGTGGCAATAGTCTAAATATTCGGTGATGATTGATGATAGGTTGTTCATAGGTATGCTCCTTAAATTTTTTATGTTTAAAATAACATGGTTTGGCGGAAATTACTAAAAAATTTGGCGTCGGCTTGACATAGAAATCTGTTGGATGTATGCTGAATGTAAATAATATACTCGTAAGTTACTAACTCGTAAGTTACTATTTGACAGAAGCAGATTTATGTAGAAACGGATTTATGCAGGAATTTGAGGAATGCAAAGATTTAAAATAAATTGTTCGGAAGCAGGCATTGATTTGGAGGGTGGAGTGAGCAGTTTTTATTGTAGAGAAGAAGAATTAAGAAAAATGAACAACAGATACGAGAACGGAAAATTTGAGTGTCTTGTAATATATGGCAGGAGAAGAGTTGGAAAGACGGCGCTTATAAATGAATTTTGTAAGGATAAGCCGACAATTTTTTTCTCAGCATTAAATACCACGGACAGAGAGAATCTGGAGGTGTTCTCCAAGGCAATTATGGCATACGAGAGGCAGGAGGCGGTTGACTGCCCGACGTTTCCGACGTTTGATTCGGCGCTGAATGAGCTTACGCTGCTGACCAAGGATAAAAGAGTGATTGTGGTTATAGACGAATATCCGTATTTGGCAAAGGCAAAGCCCGCAATATCGGCGATGCTTCAACATTTAATCGATCATAAATGGTCGGATTCAAAAATGTATCTGATACTGTGCGGTTCGTCAATGAGTTTTATGGAAAATCAGGTTTTGGGGCAGGAGAGTCCGCTGTACGGAAGAAGGACGGGGCAGTTTAAGATAGAGCCGCTCGATTACAGGGAGACGGCGGTGTTTAATCCGAGCCTCTCCAACGAGGACAATGCGCTTATCTATGGGATAACGGGAGGGGTTCCGCACTACATTAACAAGCTGGATGTTGCAGGCGATGTTGACAGTGCGTTGATTGAGAATGTATTTGACAGTTCGGCATATTTGTATGAGGAGCCGGGAAATCTTTTGAAGCAGGAGCTCAGAGAACCGGGAATATATAACGCGATTATTAAGGCTATTGCGGACGGGGCATCACGTCTCAATGACATCACGACTAAGACGGGTGAGGACACATCCGTGTGCTCAAAGTATATTAAGACGCTGATGGAGCTTGGAATAGTGAAAAAAGAGACGCCTGTCACGGAAAAGCCGGGAAAAAAGACAATTTATCGGTTGGAGGATAATTTTTTCCGTTTTTGGTATCGTTTCGTTCCGGCGAATATAAATGCGATTGACTCGGGGCGTATATATGGTGTGTACCGACGCGCAGTAAAGCAGCATTTACATGACTATATGGGACTTATTTTTGAAAAAATGTGTCAGGATTATCTGCTGTACTATGCCAAGGAGCTGCCTGTCGAGCTTTGCGAGATAGGACAGTGGTGGGGAACGGACAGCAGAACGAGAAAACAGGTGCAGATTGATATTGTTGCGACTGATGCTGAGCAGAAGGAATATATTATAGGTTCATGCAAATATAAGAATGAAAAGATAGGTGTGGATGAGCTTGAACTTTTAAAGTCATACGCAGAGGCATTCGGAAAAGAAAAAAAATATTACTACTATATTTTTTCAAAGGGAGGTTTTACGGACGGCTTATTAAAGGAGCGGATGAGCGGAGAAGTTACGTTGGTTACACTTGATGATTTGTACAAATAAATTTCACGGAAAAGTTATGGAGGTGCATCATGAACAGAGTTTTTGAGAACGGGAAGTTGAAGGTTACGGTGAGCGACGCGGGGGCGGAGCTTGTGAGCGTGTGGGATAAGGAGCGCGAGGTCGAGCGTATATGGCGCGGCGACGCGGCGGTGTGGGGCAGACATGCGCCCGTGCTTTTTCCGTTTGTGGGAAAGGTTGCAGGGGGAAAGTACACCTACCGCGGGCAGGAGTATAAGATGACCTCGCACGGGTTTGCCAGGGACAGGGAGCTCGAACTTGTGGATGCGGATGAAAGCTCGGTAACACATGTTTTGCGATGGAATGAGGAGAGCCTAAAGATTTATCCGTTTAAGTTTGCGCTGTATGTAAAGCACAGCTTTGATGAGAAAAATCCATGTCGGATAAAGATTGAATGGAAGGTCGTAAACGAGGCGAACAGCGGAAGTGCGATGCTGTATGGAATCGGAGGGCACCCGGCGTTCACATATCCGAAGGGCGTGAATGCGACGGACTGCTCTTTGAAGATAGATGGAAGCGGGCTTGGAAAGGCGCTCGAGTATCATTTGCTGGACGGCGAGGGCTGCATTGATATGAGCAAAAAATACGAGCTTGAGCTTGAAAACGGGAGAGCGGCGATTGAGGAGCACATGTTTGACAAGGATGCGCTTATCGTGCTCGGTAATCAGGTGGAGAAGATTGAGCTTTGCGATAATCAGGGCAGGGCGTATGTGAGCATGAACTGTGAGGGATTTCCGTACTTTGGAATATGGTCTAAGAAGGTTGACGAGTTCGTCTGCCTGGAGCCGTGGTACGGGATTGCGGACACGGCAGAGCATGACGGGGACATCGAGAAGAAGCCGGGGATGCAGAGACTTGGAGCCGGAGAGAGTAGAAGCTACGCGTACACGGTGGATTTTTAATGACATAAATAATATGTGTATAAAATATATACGGGATACGATAATTGCGAATCGGAGGTTTTCATATCGCTTGGCAGTTATCGGATAGCATTATGGAAGGGATAAATGCCATGGAGGAGTATTTTCAGTCGCCGTCACCGTCGGTTTCGTCGAAGCGTATACTTTATACGGCGAGCGGGTGGGCGAAGAGCAATCTGATATTTTTGCAGGAGACGGGCTCGCTGAGGGCGATTAAGCCGCATGTGTCGAAGCGCGAGAATCTGCAGTCATATCTGTGCCTGATGGTTGTCGACGGCTCGGGGCATATCGAGTACGAGGGGCAGATGTACGAGATGCAGAAGGGCGACTGCGCGTTCATCGACTGCATGAAGAGTTACAGCCACAGCACGGGCGGTGGAAACGGTCTGTGGTCACTTGAGTGGGTGCATTTTTATGGGGAAAATATGCCTGCTGTTTATGATAAATATATTGAGAGGGGCGGTCAGCCGGTGTTTACGCCTGAGAATGCGGAAGGTTATCTGCAGATTTTTTCTAAGCTGTACGACATTGCGGGTTCGGAGGACTATATCAGGGATATGAAGCTGAATGCGGTACTCAACGAACTGCTGGTGGTTATTATGGAGCAGTCGTGGCATCCGGAGAACGCGGCGGTTGGCAAGAAGCGGCGTGAGCTTATTGATGTTAAGGCGTTTTTGGATGAGCATTACATGGAAAAAATTACGCTTGATTCGCTGTCGGTGGCATTTTATATAGATAAATTTTACCTGAGCAAAATATTTAAGGATGCCTACGGGACTACAATCAACTCATACATTCTGGCAAAGAGAATAACGCAGGCGAAGCGGCTTCTGCGTTTTACGGATATGAGCGTTGATGAGATTGGCAGCAGGGTGGGGATGAATGATGCGAACTATTTCAGCAGGGCGTTCAAGAAGATTGAGGGAATAAGCCCGAGCGAGTACAGAAAGGCATGGCTCAATCTGTAAAAACCAATATTGTGCTAATTTTTCTCTATATATGCGGTTACGTTGCGCAAATACTTGATATAGAATTTGAGAAAATGTGAAGAATACTAAACGAACAATAATGAAAGTAGAGGATATTTTAGATGAAAAAGGCGTTAATTACCGGAATTACAGGACAGGACGGTTCATTCCTTGCTGAGTTTTTACTTGAGAAGGGATATGAGGTGCACGGAATCACAAGACGTGCGTCAATTTCCAACACTGCAAGAATTGACCATCTTTTAAGAGCGGGAAGCATCAAGCTTCATGACGGAGATTTATCCGATTCGATTTCGCTTATCAAGATCATCGGCGAGGTAGAGCCGGACGAGATTTACAATCTCGCAGCACAGTCACATGTACAGGTTTCATTTGATGCGCCGGAGTATACCGGTGACGTTGATGCGGTCGGCGTTCTTCGCGTGCTCGAGGCAGTAAGAGTTCTCGGACTTACCAAGAAAACCAAGGTTTATCAGGCATCGACATCCGAGCTTTACGGAAAGGTTGAGGAGGTTCCTCAGTCCGAGACGACACCTTTCCACCCATACAGCCCATACGCTATCGCTAAGCAGTACGGCTTCTGGATGATTAAGGAGTATCGCGAGGCTTACGGAATGTTCGCAGTCAACGGTATACTTTTCAACCACGAATCAGAGCGCCGCGGTGAGAATTTTGTTACAAGAAAGATTACTCTTGCAGCGGGAAGAATCGCAGAGGGACTTCAGGATCACCTTGAGCTCGGCAACCTCGACTCCCTGAGAGACTGGGGCTATGCGAAGGATTATGTTGAGTGCATGTGGCTCATCATGCAGCAGGAGAAGCCTGAGGATTTCGTTATCGCAACAGGCGAGCAGCACACTGTAAGAGACTTCACTGAGAAGGCGTTTGCTTCTAACGGCATCACAATCCGCTGGGAAGGAAAGGGCATCGACGAGAAGGGCTACGATGCAGCAACAGGCAAGATGCTCGTATGCGTAAATCCGCAGTGGTTCCGTCCTACGGACGTTGACAATCTCTGGGGAAATCCTGCAAAGGCTAAGACGGTACTCGGCTGGAACCCACAGAAGACCTCATACGAGGAGCTTGTAAAGATTATGGCTGAGCATGACAGAGAGCTTGCAAAGCGCGAGAAGCAGCTCATCGGCTAATTAAGTTAAGCAGCAGTTATTTCAAATGTGAGGAAAAGACGGTTATGATGGAAAAAAATGCGAAGATATATGTTGCCGGACACCGCGGAATGGTCGGTTCGGCGATTGTTAGAGAGTTGGAGAGACAGGGTTATACTAACATAATCACGAGAACACACAAGGAGCTTGACCTGTGCAGACAGGAGGACGTGGAGAAGTTCTTCGCCGAGGAGAAGCCTGAGTATGTATTTCTCGCGGCTGCAAAGGTTGGCGGTATCGTGGCTAATCAGGAGGCACTTGCGGATTTCATGTACTACAACATGACGCTCGAGATGAACGTGATTCACTCGGCATGGCAGAACGGCTGTAAGAAGCTTGAGTTCCTCGGTTCGTCCTGCATTTACCCGAGAATGGCTCCACAGCCAATGCCTGAGAGCTGCCTTTTGACGTCAGAACTTGAAAAGACCAACGAGGCGTATGCACTCGCGAAGATTTCCGGTCTTAAATACTGCGAGTTCCTTAACAGACAGTACGGCACCGACTATATTTCGGTGATGCCTACGAACCTTTATGGTCCTAACGACAATTATCATCCGACACACAGCCATGTTCTTCCGGCTCTTATCAGAAGATTCCACGAGGCGAAGGAGCAGAATCTCCCTTATGTCACATGCTGGGGCGACGGAAGTCCGCTCAGAGAGTTCCTCTATGTTGACGACCTCGCAAATCTCTGCGTGTTCCTTATGAACAATTACAGCGGAAATGAGACTGTAAACGCAGGAACGGGTAAGGAGCTCACAATCAAGGAGCTCACAGAGCTTGTTGCAAAAGTAATCGGCTACACGGGCGAGATTCGCTGGGATGCGACGAAGCCTAACGGAACACCTCGTAAGCTTCTCGATGTATCTAAGGCGACTAAGCTTGGCTGGACATACAAGACAGAGCTTGAGGACGGAATCAGGCTTTCATACGAGGATTTCCTCAACAATCCTATGAGAGCGGAGAGATAATCCGAAAACGAATATGATTTTAAATTTATAGTGGCTTTACAAAAAATGTGCGCTTTGATATAATCAAGACGCACATTTTTGATATAGAAATAAGTATAAAAACAGGGTTTGTGCATATATTGTTATGCGGTACATGCTGTTGGTACCGGGATACATGAAATAGAAATGAGGATTATTATGGGCAAATATTTTGGTACGGATGGATTCCGAGGCGAGGCAAATGTCAACCTTACGGCAGACCACGCTTTCAAGGTTGGAAGATTTCTCGGATGGTATTATGGCGAGCTTAAAAGAAGAAACGGTGATGACACTCCGGCAAGAATAGTTATCGGTAAGGATACGAGACGTTCGAGCTATATGTTCGAATATTCGCTTGTCGGCGGGCTTGTCGCCTCCGGAGCGGATGCATATCTGCTCCATGTAACGACTACACCGTCGGTTGCTTATGTTGCACGCACGGACGGTTTTGACTGCGGGATCATGATCTCAGCAAGCCACAATCCATACTATGACAACGGAATCAAGCTTATCAACGGTCAGGGCGAGAAGATGGACGAAAAGACCATCGAACTTGTCGAGGCGTACATAGACGGCAGACTTGAGGCTTTCGGACAGCACTATGACGAGGTGCCTTACGCGCACAAGGACAAAATCGGCTGCACGGTTGACTATGTCGCAGGGCGCAACAGATACATGGGCTATCTGATTTCGCTCGGAGTGTACTCATTTAAGGGAATGAAGGTTGGTCTTGACTGTGCAAACGGAAGCGCCTGGAACATTGCAAAGTCTGTATTTGACGCGCTCGGCGCAAAGACCTACGTCATAAATGCGGAGCCGGACGGAACCAATATCAACATGAATGCGGGTTCAACTCATATTGAAGGACTTCAGAAGTTCGTCGTTGAGAACGGTCTCGATGTCGGCTTTGCTTACGACGGAGATGCCGACAGATGTCTCTGTGTCGATGAGAAGGGAAATGTAATAACGGGCGACCATATTTTATACATTTACGGCAAATATATGAAAGAGCGCGGAA
This sequence comes from uncultured Eubacteriales bacterium, assembly GCA_900545455.1. GTDB lineage: Bacteria > Bacillota > Clostridia > Lachnospirales > Lachnospiraceae > CAG-882. The sequence continues at coordinate 29,203 of UQZF01000005.1, read as the reverse complement.
AGCTTATCAACAATACTGTTGTAACCACCGTCATGTCGAACTTCGGTCTTTACAAGGCGTTTGACGAGGCGGGAATCGGCTATGCAAAGACCGCTGTCGGCGATAAGTATGTGTACGAGTATATGTGTGACAACGGCTGCAGAATCGGTGGCGAGCAGTCGGGACATATTATATTCTCCAAGTATGCATCAACTGGCGACGGTATTCTCACCAGCCTCAAGATGATGGAGGTTATGATTGCAAAGAAAAAGCCGATGAGTGAGCTTTGCGACGGCTTATTGATTTACCCTCAGGTTCTCAAGAATGCGAGAGTTACCGACAAGCGCGCAGCACAGGATGATGCCGATGTTCAGGCAGCAGTTAAGGCTGTTGCGGACAGCCTCGGCGATTCAGGACGTATACTTGTCCGTGAATCCGGAACGGAGCCGCTTGTCCGTGTGATGGTCGAGGCGGAATCTGATGCAATCTGTACAAAACATGTTGACAGCGTGCTTGATGTTATCCGCAAAAAGGGCTATATGTGCGAGTAAAACAAGAAAATATAAGCATTTGTTTAATAAATTTTAAACCAACAAATGGGCGTAAAGAGGCTGCATACCAAGTGGGGTGTGTGGTCTTTTTATGTTAAGTGTGGTAGAATATATTTTATATTATTAATTTGAAGGATACAGAGGTAAATTGGTATGGTATATGACAGTTACGAATTTGGTAAATATCTTATGCAGCTACGACGCAAGGACAATATATCCATGAGTGTAATCTGTGATGGCATCTGCAATGTGAGTACGATGAGCCGTATCGAAAATGGAGAGAAGGACGTCAGCAAGATTGTGCAGGACAGGTTTCTTGGCAGGCTGGGAGTTGCACCTGAGAATTTTGAGAACATGATATTTTCCGATGAGTATGAGAGATGGGAGCTGAGACAGAAAATTATCAGTCTGATTCAGCATGAGGAAATGGATGAGGCTGAGCAGCTTTTGGAGCATTTGGAGAAGAGTGGAAAGTTATTTGAGCGCAGCAAATCGTCTGAGGACCTGGACGCAATTCTTGAATTACAATTTTACCTCAGTATGAAAGCGCAGATAAGCTGTTACAGATGTGCCGGTGAAAAGGAAATCAGGAAGCTTTATGCGGATGCTTTGCGACAGACGGTAACCGGATTTGAGGCGAAGCAGGGATATCACGATTTTTTTGCCAACAAAAGATTGTCGGTCGAGGAGATAAATCTGCTCATCGAGTACGGACGGTACATGCCGGAGACGAGAGGAATCACGTTTATGCGGTGCATTGTTGAGTACATAGAAAATCTGAGCCTCGAGAAGCTTGCGATGGCGAAGGTCTATCCGAAGGCGGTGTACTATCTTTACTTACTCGAGGAGCGCAAGGGCATAAACAACGATAAAAAGATAAGAAAGCTGTTACAGCTTGTAACGGATGCGATAGAGTGTCTCAGGGATTCGCTCCGACTTTTCTACCTGTGTGAGCTCCTTGATATTAAAATGGAGATTATCAAAAAGCTCGAGGGAACGAACACGGATAAGTGGGATTTGCTGACGGAGAGCTTGGAAAACGATAATCTCATTGACGAAAACTACATGAAAAATTATGGAAATACAACCGAGTATTCGCCGGAGGCGCAGTATATATGGTGCAGGCACATCAGGGCGGTGCTGCATGATATTTATGAAAGATGCGGGATACGGGAGGACACTTTTGAGTACAGTTATATCTATGTGGACAGAGAAGCCTATTGCATAGAAGATGTAATACGTCTCAGAAGGAACATGCTTAAAATGAGTATGGAAAAGTTGAGCAAAGATATATGTTCAGAAAGAACGATAAGCCGCATAGAAAGAAAACTCGTAAAACCGCAAAGGAGAATAGTACACCAGCTATTTGAAAGGCTTGGTTTGTCAGGGGAATTTAGCAGGACGGAAATTATCAGCTCGGATATAGATGTATATGATATTTTATCGGAAATTAGAATTTATCTCAATGATGGAAATTATGAAAAAGTAGATGAACTGATTTCGGAGATGGAGAATAATATAAATTCCCAAATATCGCAGAATAAGCAGGTTGCATTGAGACTAAAAGCTTGTAATATGCGGGTGAGTAAAGGAATAGAAAATGGTGATTTCATAAAGATTATAAAAGAGGCATTAGAATGTACTATTCCGTATGATGTTGCAATATCAAAGAATGAAAAATATATGACAAATGAGGAAATTTCATGTATTAACAACATTATGGTTACAAAAGATACTCGATTTAAGGAAGTAGAAGAGTGTTATAATGCTATGTTGTACATGTATGAAAGTAAAGAAACGATGCTTAATAATTGGCTTTGTATGTATGAATTTGTTATGCATCCTGTAGCAAGTTTAAGTGGTGATTGGGGAAAATATGATTTGTCGGATGAAAAGGAACAAATTATTATGTATAATACGCTACTCAATAGAAGATTGACGATAGTTAATAACGCTATGTACGGAATGCTCTGGAATGATAAAATGAGGGAAAAACAAGGCATTGCACAGCATAGAAACTATATGAGAATGGCGGAATTAAAAAGATGCGCCATATTAAGTTGTTTTGCCAAAAATCCGCGTCAAAGTAGATTTTATAATAGGCTTATAGCGAATGAATAAACAGTCAGATACTTCTACTATATTGCAAGCCAAGTGCTTTTTGCTCGCCGGTGTTTGGCGGATGTAATTTATCCGCCTATGCACCGTTGCGTAGCAAAACGCAGCGAGAGCGTGCTTGGCGGTAATATAGCAGAAGTATTTGACGTCCTATGTTATCTATATTTAATGTAATCTGGTTCTTCATCGGAAAGTGTGCTCACACCGTAATTCTCATCCCCAAATGTAAATGTTCCGAAAGGAAGCACAATTACAAAAAGTGTAAGGCATGTAGCGAGCATAGCTGTAGAAGCATAGATTTTCTTTAGTAAATTTTTCTTCATGATATATACCTCCTATAAATACGGGAAAGGTTATCGGTAAAATAAGAATCTTGGAGAATTCTAATTCCTTTCCCGAAGATATATAAATTATAGTATGGCGCGTTTTTGTTGTGACCTGACAGACCCGGCAAACTTTATTTTTGCCTACTCTGGCAGGTTACTTTTGTATCAGAAGGTGAGATAATTAGATAATAAAGTTTTTATTTTCTGGAAAGCAGTGGCGGATATGGTAGATAGTTTAATAAGATTTATTGCAAAGGGCTGTAAGAGAAGGATACAGAACTATGCGGAATACATTGAGAAGATATACAGATGTCTGAGGTTTCATGATATGATAAAGAACCCATTGGTGGATCCGGAACTCACCAGGAAGTGTGTGGAGGGTTCACATGATGGGGAAAGGGTAATTTCATATCAGATTGTTTACTGTTATACGGCATACGGAATAACGGACACATGGTATTTGACGTTTGATTTTTTTGAGTTTGGTGATGATACACAGCTTCAGGTGGATATAACGTCACATACTTACAGGGTAAATATTGATGAGGAATATCTGCTCAAGCTCAAAAGACTGATTGAGGAGAGTATTGACAGCGATTGGGAAATATTTGTAAGAGTGTATGACAAATATTCGGATATGCTGAGCACACTGTTGATGCCTGAACTCCACAGGGTCGAGACGGCTGTGCGTTTTGTGGTTTTTGAGGTTATGAGAAGAGCATACGGTGCACAGTGGTGGAAGGAGTACGGGGAAGGTTTTTTTGATATACATGACGGCATCGCGACCGACACCGTGGCGGACAGGTATGAAGGGGAATATGCCGTTTCTGACGAATATTTCACCACGATGAACGTGATGGATTTTGACAAGGTGATGGATATGGAGTGGGATGAGCATTTCTCGAAGTATTTCACGGATGAGTTGCGCGAGAGCATGCACAGTCTGGCAGCAGGGCGTGAAAAGATAGTGAATAAAAGATATATTGACAGGGAATTTTATGAGCTTGTCAGGACAGCGATTGAGCTGGTGAGCAGGGAAGCCTCCGATGTACTGTGGAAGCTTGAGCATACTTCTTGATTTTACTTGATTTTTGGTGCAAAGCATGTATTATTACATTAGATAAAATGTCATTATTTAATGTACGGAGTTTATATGATGAAGCCACCACACACGAGGAGTGTTTTTCTGGATGTATTGAAGGCGGTCGCCATTACGCTTGTTCTGGTAGGACATGCCATGCAGTTCGGTTCGGGAATGCATTGTTATATATACAGTGATTTCTTTGACAATACATTGTTTAAGGTTATATATAGCTTCCACATGCCGCTTTTTATGCTGATAAGTGGGTATCTTTTCAGATTCTCATTGCAGAGACACAGTTTTAGGGAAAATCTTGTGAGCAGGTTCACTTCACTTCTTGTGCCTATCATGCTTTGGAGCATAATTCCATATATAATAAGGATTGTGAGCGGTGATGAGAGAAGCTTGTTTCTCATCGTCAGGGCATACTTTACAACCTGTATAGGCAATTTTTGGTTCCTGTGGGCGGTGTTTTACTGTTCGCTTATTGTTTTGGCAGTTAACAGGTTTTGTCGTGACAATGTTTTGGTTTACATAGTAATTGCCGTAATCATGCTTTTTACACCCGACCTCAACAGGCTGCAGCTTTACAAGTTCATGTACGGCTATTTTGTGGTGGGGTATATGTGGGCAAAGAGCGGAAAAAGAGTGACAAATGCCAATATCGTGAAGCTTTCGGCTGCATTTTTGGCGATGGGCGCAATATATTTGGGAATGTTCAGACTGTATGGGCGGGACTGCTATATCTACACGACGGGATTTTCACTGATTGGCAAGGACATGCTCCGTCAGTTCGGAATTGATGTGTTCAGATTTGTGGTTGGAATTGTCGGAAGCTGCGTGGTGATACTTTTTGCGGCAGTTTTGGCGTATATTGCAAAGCATGTGAATATTTTTGGTGTGATTTGTGGAAAACTTGCCGGATTTTTTGGCGATGTGGGGAAAAACACGCTGGGGATTTACCTTGTGTCGACGCTTATTTTTACATATATAATAAAGCCCCTCGCATGGGGGCTTTATGGTATTGATTATGTTATGACTGCAATTCAGACAGCGGCGGTTATGATTGTGTCTCTCGCCGTTATATGGTTAATCCGCCGTATCCCGGTCATCGGAAGATGGCTGCTTGGCGGAAGGTAAGCCTTTTCTGTCCTTGATGATGAATCGAGGACGTTTTTTTGTTTCGAGATATATCTTGCCGATGTATTCTCCGATGACTCCGAGGCTTAGAAGCTGGATTCCGCCGAGGAAGCAGATAATACATATCATGCTTGACCAGCCTGCAACCGTGCTCTTTAGAAGAAACATGATAACAGCCCAGATAACGCCGATGAAGCCGAACAGAGATACGATAAAGCCGAACGCGGTAATAATTCGGATTGGACGGACGCTCAAGCTTGTTATGCCGTCAATCGCGAAGTTAATCATTTTCATGAGCGGGTAGTGGCTCTTGCCTGCCAAACGCTCGTGGCGTTCGTAGTAAACGCAAGTGCTGTTGAAGCCGACCATCGGGATTATTCCGCGGAGGAACAGATTGGCTTCCTCGTACTTTTCGAGCTCATTCAAAAAACGTCGGTCGAGGAGGCGGTAATCTGCGTGGTTGTACACGGTGTTGCAGCCCATCTTGTTCATGAGCTTGTAGAAAAAGAGGGCACTGCTGCGCTTGAAAAAGCTGTCGGTGTGTCGGTCGGAGCGCACTCCGTAGACAATGTCTGCACCATTGTTGTAGGCGGCAACCATGTCATCCATGGCATTGATGTCGTCCTGACCGTCGCAGTCGATGCTTATTGTGATGTCCGCATATTCCTTTGCTTCCATGAGACCGGAGAGAAGGGCGTACTGATGTCCGAAGTTGCGGGACAGGCAGAGCGAGCAGAAGTGCTCGTCGCTGTCGCACAGATTATTCATTATCTCCCATGTCTTGTCGGAAGAGCCGTCGTTGACGAACATTACGCGGCTTTTGTCGTCTATGAGTCTGCGGTCAATCAGACTGTTCAGCTTCTCGAGAAACATTGTCGATGTAATCGGGAGCACATCCTCCTCGTTGTAACACGGAATAACAATATATAATATTGGGAGCATTTTTGTGATTTCCTTTCAAAATATGCCTTTTGACGCGCGATAATTAATATCTTATCTTGTCGTCCGCATCAAGTATGGCACCTGTCTGGACTTCTATTACCTGAAGTTCCGTTGTGGCATGGATTGTATGGCGGCTGCCGACAGGAAGTGTTATTACATCTCCTGCTTTCACTTCGCGTCTAACGTCATCAACAATCGTGTAGCCTGTTCCGGAGAGAACCGTCCATACCTCATCGCGATGCTCGTGGCTGTGGTATTTGAGCTCGTTGCCCGGACGGAGGATAATCTTGATTGTGAGTGATTCGGGCTGTATATCAAGTATTGTAAAGCTTCCCCATGCCTTCTCTTCAAATCTTGCCATCGGATCAAGTTTATCGACATAAGGCTTGATTGTGCTGCTCTTTGTCTTGTCGGAGACGAGAACTCCGTCGCAGCCTACCGAAACAACTATGTCGTTGAGTCCGACACAGATTACAGGCATGTCGAGCTGGTTGATGACGTTTGTGTTCTTACAGTCAGCCATCTGTACATTTCCTATAGCCTCGCTGTCCATGACATCAGTAAAGGCATCCCATGAGCCGACATCTCTCCACTCGCCGGCGAATCTTAAGCATCTTATGTTATTCTCTTTCTCAACAACCGCGTAGTCAAAGCTTATCTTCGTGAGGTTTTCGTAATTGTCATAGAGTGTCTGGTAGTCCGCGCTTCCGAGCATCTTTCTTGAGATGTCGAGAAGGTAGGAGAGCCTGTATGCGAACACTCCGCCGTTCCAGAGGGCACCCTGTTCAATGTACTCTGCGGCTGCGGCTTCATTAGGCTTCTCGATGAAGCGGTTAACGCGGCTTACGGTATCCTTGCTCTCAGGCATGATGTAGCCGTAGCTTGAACTTGGGAACGTAGGAGCGATTCCGAGGAGCGACAGGTTCGACTGTCCGTCTGAGGCAAGCTCGGAGAGCTTCTTTACCGCCTCAAAATAGTCAAGGTTTACATACGGGTCAACAGGGCATACTACAACAGGCTCGTCCGGGTCGACATTCTTCACGCTTGCGAGGAATGCACTTGCAAGAGCTATCGCCGGGAAGGTGTCCCTTCTGCATGGCTCGATACAGATTGATACCTTGCTGCCGAGCTGGTGCTTGATGGTTCCGACCTGGCGCTTGCCGGTTGCGATAACGACATTCGCCGAGCTGTCGACGGTCGTTATCTGACGGTACACTCTCTGAACCATGGACTCATGCTCGCCTTTATCATTGGAGAGGAGAGGGATGAACTGCTTGGAGCGCACCGTGTTTGAGAGCGGCCAGAGGCGCTGACCTGAACCGCCTGATAATAAAATGATATTCATAATTATACAAAATCCTTTCAAAAAAATGTATTTTATACAAGAACAGAAATGTGATATTCTTAGTATATATCCTTATTAAAATATAAGATGTCTCATTATATCAAATTAGAGAGAATGATTCAAGCAATAACAAGTAAGGATTGCTTTTTTAAGAAAATTGTTGTAATCTTAAAAGTATTAAGTTCAAAAGGGGGCAATACCATGAATAATCATGAAATGATGGCTCTTGATGAGAAGCATAATGCAGAATTTGAAGAGCTGGTAAAATATTGTATGACCTCCGGTGCAATCAATCTTGATCTGTACGAGGAATATGATGTAAAGAGAGGACTTCGAGATGCCAACGGTAAGGGTGTGCTTACTGGTCTTACCGAGATTTCCGATGTCGTTTCCTATAAGTCGATAGATGGTGTTAAGACACCGATTGACGGTGAATTGTATTATCAGGGATATAATGTGGCGGATTTGGTTGATGGTCTGGGCGGCAGAAGATATGCATTTGAGGAGACCACTTATCTGCTTTTATTCGGTGAGCTGCCGACTAAGGAACAGCTTGAGAGATTTATCGGAATTCTGTCTGAACTTCAGGAACTCTCAGGTCATTTCGTGCGCGATGTTATCATGAAGGCACCGAGTGCCAACATAATGAACGCCCTTTTGAAGAGCATTGTTACTCTCTATTCTTACGATGACAATCCGGAGGACATCTCTCCTGCGAACGTGCTGCGCCAGTCTCTGCAGCTTATCGGCAAGATGCCTATTATTTCCGTGTACGCATATCATTCATACCGTCATTTTAAAATGGATGACGTTCTTTTAATCCGCAATCCTGACAAGAACTGCTCTACGGCTGAGAACATTTTAAGAATGTTAAGACCTGACGGCAAATATACGGAGCTTGAGGCGAGAGTGCTTGATGTTGCGCTGGTTCTCCACGCAGAGCACGGCGGTGGTAACAACTCGACCTTCACAACGCATGTCGTAACGTCTTCGGGAACGGACACTTACTCAGCGATAGCTGCATCAATCGCATCTCTCAAGGGACCTAAGCATGGTGGTGCCAACCTTAAGGTAACCCATATGATTGAGAACATTAAGGAGAATGTGAAGGACTGGGAGGATGAGGCTGAGATAGAGGAGTATCTTACCAAGATTCTTGATAAGCAGGCATTCGATAAGGCAGGTCTTATCTATGGTATGGGACATGCCGTATATACCTTGTCAGATCCGAGAGAGGTTATTTTAAAGAGATATGCTAAGAGTCTGTCAGAGGAGAAGGGACTTACCAAGGAGTTCGAGCTTCTTGACCGTATAGAGAGAATTGCGGGAAGAATAATCGCCGAGAGAAGAAGATTGTTCAAGCCGATATGTGCGAATGTGGATTTTTACAGTGGTTTTGTCTATACTATGCTTGGAATACCGGAGGAGCTTTTCACCCCTATATTTGCTATCTCCCGTATCTCGGGATGGAGTGCACATCGTCTTGAGGAACTTGTAAATAAGGGTAAGATTATTCGCCCGGCTTATAAGTATGTCGGATGGCACAAGCCGTATTATGACATCGACCATCGTCTTGGGGATGTCAATGACAATTGGAAATAGATTTGAACAAAGAAAGAAGAGGTAATCTCATGGCAAAGAAGATTTTAAAGGATATAAAGGACATTAAGTTTATAACAATAGGAGAGGTACTGCTTCGTCTTTCGCCTCCTAACTTTGAAAAAATCAGAATGGCCAATTCCTACACCATCAACTATGGCGGCGCCGAGGCAAATGTGGCAGCAGGTCTTGCCAACATGGGCGTAGACAGCACGCTTTTCACCGTTGTTCCGGGCAATTCGGTAGGTAAGTCGGCAATTCGTTTCCTTCGCTCCAACGATGTACATATGTCCAAGGCAATCTATGCCGGTGACCGTCTTGGTATATATTATCTTGAGGAGGGCTATGCGGTTCGTTCATCAAAGGTAATTTATGACAGAGCTAATTCATCATTTGCGACATATGACTATTCACAGATAGATTTTAAGGAACTGCTCAGTGGTTTCGACTGGCTTCATCTCAGTGGCATCACACCGGCACTTTCACAGAACTGCCGTGACATGATTATGATGGCGTTAAAAGCAGCCAAGGAGCTGGATATGATTGTCAGCTTCGATGGAAATTACAGAAGTGCCCTCTGGGGATGGCAGGAGGCAAGAGACTGCATAACAAGCTATCTTCCTTATGTGGACGTGCTTATCGGAATTGAGCCGCTCAATCTCATCGGACCTGACGGAAAGGATATGAAGGACGGTATGAGCATGCAGCCTTCATTCAAGGAGCAGGACAAGATATTCAAGGCACTTCATGAGAAGTATGATTTCATGGCTATCGCGCGTCATGTGCGCTATGTTCATACAGGAAGCGAGAACTCGCTCAAGGCTTATATGTGGTATGACGGTGAGACTTATGAGAGCAAGACTTTCAGGTTTAACATTCTTGACCGTGTAGGCGGCGGAGATGCTTTTGCGAGCGGACTTATATATGCGCTCATGGAGAAAATGGAGCCGAAGGATATTGTTGACTTTGCGGTCGCTACTTCGGTTATCAAGCATACAATTCACGGTGATTTCAACATCATTGATGACAAGAAGTCTATCTATAATTTGATGAGACAGGAGTATGAGATTAAGAGATAACAGAAAAGAGGATTAATATGGCTAAAAAGCGCGAGTTTTACTTTAAGTCAAGCGACGGTGTGAATCGTGTCCACACAGTTGAGTGGGCTCCTGAGGATGGAACCGTGAGAGCTGTGCTTCATATCGTTCATGGTATGGCGGAGAGAGTTGAGAGATATGATGATTTCGCACGTTTCATGGCAGACAACGGTTATCTTGTAGTGGGCGATGATCATCTTGGACATGGAAAGACGGCAGCTTCACCTGAGGATTTCGGATATATAGGTGAGGATGGAGCACATCTTCTCGTGAGAGATGAGCACAAGCTTCAGAGACATATGAAGGAGCTGTATCCTGTTGTCCCGTACATTATTCTCGGACACAGCATGGGAAGTTATATAACCAGAAGATTCATTTCGATATACGGTGATGACGTGGATGCGTGTCTCATTCTCGGAACAGGTTTTCAGACTCCTGCCGAGACGGGGGCAGGACTTACCGTTGCAGGACTTGTCGGCAAGCTTAAAGGACAGCGCCACAGAAGCGATTTCCTTACGGAGCTCGGATTTGGCAAGTACTGTTCACGAATAGATAATCCGCGCACGGAGAGCGACTGGATGTGCAGGGATGACAAGGTAATCGATGACTTTAAAAATGATCCTCTTTGTGATTTTATTTTCACGGTTGATGGATTTAAGGCTCTTCTTACATTGGTGCGTGAGGACTGCGACGACAGAACCGCAGAGAAGGTGCCGAAGGAGCTTCCGATATACATTCTCTCAGGTGCCGAAGATCCGGTTGGGCAGTACGGGGAGGGTGTCATGAAGACATACGAGCAGTATAAGCAGGCCGGGATAGAGGACCTTCAGGTAAAGATATACCCGCAGATGCGCCACGAGATTCTCAATGAGTTCGGAAAGGAAGAGGTGTATGACGACATACTCCGCTGGACTGAGGAGAAGATAGCCGAGTGTGCAGACGAAGAGGACGAGATATAGGAGGATATGTATGATTAAGTTAGGTACCGCAGGAGCATGGCTTTTAAACGGAAACGAGGTTGTCGAGGATAGCTCCGAGGCAGCGCAGATTATAAAGGCAAGGACAGGACGCGAGGTTTCCAGGGAGGACGCTAAAAAGGAGACGATGGCGTACTCAATTCTTAAAAATCACAACAAGTCCGATAGCATGGACAAGCTCAAGATAAGGTTTGACAAGCTCACGTCACATGATATTACATTTGTAGGTATTATACAGACGGCAAGAGCGTCAGGACTTGAAAAATTCCCGATGCCTTATGTGCTCACGAACTGCCACAACAGCTTGTGCGCTGTAGGTGGTACCATCAACGAGGATGACCATATGTTCGGTCTTAGCTGTGCAAAAAAGTACGGCGGTGTGTATGTACCTCCTCATCAGGCGGTCATCCACCAGTTCGCGCGTGAGATGCTGGCTGAGTGCGGTGCAATGATACTTGGCTCCGATTCGCATACACGTTATGGTGCGCTCGGTACAATGGCAATCGGCGAGGGCGGCGGAGAGCTTGCAAAGCAGCTCCTCAACAAGACCTACGATGTGGCTATGCCGGGAGTTGTTGCGATATATCTTACGGGCGAGCCGATGAAGGGTGTCGGTCCACAGGATGTCGCACTTGCAATAATCGGTGCGGTATTCGGCAACGGCTACGTTAAAAATAAGGTCATGGAGTTCGTCGGTCCGGGCGTATCTAATCTCAGCGCAGATTTCAGAATCGGTATCGATGTAATGACAACGGAGACAACCTGTCTTTCTTCTATATGGAGAACGGACGACAAAATAAAGGAATTTTATGAGGTACACGGTCGTGGTGAGTGCTACAGCGAGTTAAATCCGGGCGATGTGGCTTACTATGACGGCGTGGTATACGTTGACCTTGGAAAGATTAAGCCTATGATTGCGATGCCTTTCCACCCGAGCAATGTATACACGATTGAGGAGCTCAATGCTAACCTCATGGATATTCTCGACGATGTTGAGAAGCGTGCGGCTGTGAGCCTTGACAACAAGGTTTCTTACACGTTAAAGGATAAGGTAAGAGACGGAAGGCTCTATGTTGAGCAGGGAATCATCGCCGGCTGTGCGGGCGGCGGATTTGAAAATATATGTGCGGCTGCCGACATTCTCAAGGGTAAGAGCATCGGTGCCGACGAGTTCACCCTGAGCGTATATCCTGCAAGTACACCTATCTATGCGGAGCTTGCAAGAAACGGCAGACTTGCCGACCTCATGACAACGGGTGCCATCGTAAAGACAGCGTTTTGCGGTCCATGCTTCGGTGCGGGTGACACTCCTGCCAACAATGCGTTCAGCATACGTCATTCAACGCGTAACTTCCCTAACCGCGAGGGCTCTAAGCTCCAGAACGGTCAGATTGCTTCAGTGGCACTCATGGATGCACGTTCCATCGCGGCTACGGCGGCTAACAAAGGTTACCTTACGGCGGCAACAGATGTCGATGTAGAATTTACGAATCCTACATATCATTTTGATAAAACGATATATGAGAACAGAGTATTTGACAGCAAGGGCGTTGCAGATCCTTCGGTTGAGATTAAGTTCGGACCGAATATCAAGGATTGGCCTGAGCAGGTAGCTCTCACCGACAACATTCTTGTGAAGGTTGTTTCGGAGATTCATGATCCTGTTACAACTACGGATGAGCTTATTCCTTCGGGTGAGACCTCATCGTACCGCTCGAATCCTCTCGGTCTTGCCGAGTTCACACTTTCAAGAAAAGATCCTGCCTATGTAGGTCTTGCAAAGGAAATGAGAAGTGCCGAGGAGGTAAGAAGAAGCGGAGCTGATGTGACGGAGAGCAATGCGGAGGTTGCACGCGCATTCAAGGTTATCAAGGAGACATATCCTGAGCTCAATGTGTCCGAGACAGAGATAGGAAGCACGATTTTCGCGGTTAAGCCGGGCGACGGTTCTGCACGTGAGCAGGCTGCATCGTGTCAGAGAGTGCTCGGAGGTCTTGCAAACATTGCCAACGAGTATGCGACTAAGAGATACCGTTCAAATCTCATCAACTGGGGACTTATTCCTTTCATAATCGATGAGGGCGAGCTTCCGTTCAAGAACGGCGACTTTATATTTATTCCAGGTGCGGCTGCAGCAATCAAGGATAAGGTGTCAGAGGTTAAGGCCTATGTCGTAAAGGATAAGCTCTGCGAGTTTACACTCAGAATAGGTGAGCTCACCGACGACGAGAGACAGATTATACTCGACGGATGCCTCATCAATTATTACAGACATTGAATCTCAAAATTTGGGGGTAGATTAACATGAATCACGAGGGCTTGATGTTTTTACAGCCTGTATTTAAGGAAATGATATGGGGCGGAAATCGTCTTGCGACGGAGTTCGGATATGACATTCCGGGCGATGACACGGGCGAGTGCTGGGGAATCAGCGCACATCCGAACGGCGATTGTACCGTTAAGAGCGGCAAATATTCAGGAATGAAGCTTTCACAGGTGTGGAGTGAGCATCCTGAACTCTTTGGAAGAGATAAGGCGGAGGGTGTTTTCCCTCTTCTTACCAAGATAATAGACGCGAAGGCTGACCTGAGCATTCAGGTGCATCCTTCCGACGACTACGCCAAGGTACATGAGAACGGCTCGCTCGGAAAGACTGAGTGCTGGTATATTCTTGACTGCCCGGAGGGAGCAACACTTGTTGTCGGACACAATGCGGCAGACAAGGAAGAGTGCGCAAGGATGATTCACGAGGGAAAATGGAGCGAGTTCATCCGTGAGGTGCCTGTGCACAAGGGCGATTTCGTGTCGATTGTCCCGGGAACGGTTCACGCGATAAAGGCGGGAGTCATGCTTCTTGAGACGCAGCAGAACAGCGACATAACATACCGCGTGTATGACTATGACCGGCTTTCCAACGGAAAGAAGAGAGAGCTTCATGTTGAGAAGTCAATAGATGTTATTAATGCTCCGGCGGCTCCTGCTGAGAACAGCATACACAACTTTGCGGAGGTTGAGAAGAATAAGCCTGTGCTCATGGAGAAGAGTGCATACTACAGGGTATGGAAGCTTGTGGTATCAGAAAATGCAGGCATAGAACTGTCAGTGAAGGGCGATTTTGAGGCAAAGTATCTTCTTGTGAGCGTTGTGTCAGGTGATGGCATGGTAAACGGTACCACCGTAAAGAAAGGTGATCACTTTATAGTTACCAACGGATGTGAGTCACTCAAGCTCGCCGGGAATATGGAACTTATAATATCTGCTGAGGTGTGAGAAACACCTCACGTTCATTTGAACTGAAATCAGAGGTGAATATTATTATGACAGAACAGGAACTGGACAAAATGATTGCGCGTATCAATGAACTTGCGCGCAAATCAAAGGCAGAAGGTCTTACTGAGGAGGAGGCTTTGGAGCAGACGGAGCTTCGAGGAAAATATATAGCTAACTTCAGAGCTAATTTCCGTAAGCAGTTGGAAAAGATTGATGTAAAGCAGGCTGACGGCACAATCATCAATCTTGGCGAGGAGTATTATAAAAAGAGACATTAATGTGATGTGAAGTGATTCACAGGCGTTGGTCGGTATAAGAGTTATAAGCGGTGAATGCCCGGAATATAATTAGGCAAAGGAAACAGGAGACGGATGATGCTTAATTATATCTGGGCATTTATGCTTTTAATTGGGATTGTCTATGGCGTATGGTCGGGGAATCTTACGGCTGTATCGAATGCGGTTCTTGACAGTGCGGCTCAGGCGGTAAACCTTGCAATATCGATGTCGGGTATCGTTGCCCTGTGGTGCGGGTTGATGGAAATTGCGGACAAAGCAGGCGTGGTGAAGGCTCTGTCAAAAGGTATGAGACCTGTGATACTGTGGCTCTTTCCGAGACTGCGGTCTGAGGACGGCGAAAAGGCGGTGGAGTACATAACGCTCAACTTCATAATGAACATGCTTGGAACCGGGTGGAGTGCCACGGGGCCCGGACTCATGGCAATGCAGGAGCTCGACAAAATAAGGACTGACAGGAGAGCGGCATCCGATGAGATGTGTACGTTCATTGTGCTTAACATATCATCGCTGCAGCTCATCCCCGTAAATATTATTGCATACCGGAGTGCTTATGGAGCGGTAGCTCCGGCAGCGATAATTGTTCCTGCTCTTATTGCCACGGGGATAAGCACGGCGGCAGCAGTCGTGTTCTGCAAGCTAATGTGCCTAAGAAGGTGAAGTCCTGTCGGTGAGGGCACTGCCGTTGGGGTTGGTGTAGGTGTTCATATAGGTGCGGTATCTGAGAGGCATGAGCTGTTGCTGCAGCTTCTCATTGCGCCGCGGCTCTATCGTGACCGCCGAGCGGAATGTCTCGAACAACTCCTCGATTGCCTCGTTGCTTCCTGCCGAAGCCGAGCCCGTCCGCTCGCGCGTGGCATCCACAAGGCTGTTCAGGTAATCATCGCTTATGTCGGAGAAGATATACTGGCGGCTGCCCGCGTGGTGAATGGAGCAGCGGTGGCGGGTGGTGTCGGCGATAAGCCAGTTGTCGTTGCAGAGGCGGTCGGCAAAGTGGTATGAAATGAGGTCGAGTATATCGTTAACAGGTGCAAATCTCGCGAGCAGAAAGCTTCCGTGCGCATCGCGGTACTGACCGAAGCGTATGAAGCCGAGAAAGTGGTGCGCCTCACGGCTTACATTGCGGTCAAGCTCAAACAGACGTATAACGTAGGGGTTCACAAGATGGTTCATGATGCCCGTTCCTACCTTGAAGGCGTCAATTAGAAAACGGTATATCGTGTTGGCGCGCTCAGCGTCGGATGAGAGGGCGGCGTTGTAGACCTGAGAATATATGTCGGGCGAGAGCCTGCGCCTTATGGTGGAGGCAACCTTGGCGGCAAGCTCATCGTCGGCATCGAAATATCGGTATTCACAGAACAGTTCCATGGTCTCACCGTCGGAGACACTTATGGCTGTCTTGGAGGTTCCGATCTCCCATGCGCGGTAAATGGCAGTGAATATTCCGTTCACGCTGCCATCGCAGCAGCATACAATCATAGTATTCCTCCTTGCTTTTGCAATGCTCCTCATTCCTGTTCGCTTATCGTGAAGAGGCGGTGAGAGGTGCATAATTCTCGTTATTGTCATCGAACAGTGAGAGCTGGCGGTAGAGCCCGTTCTGTGAAATCTGAAGTGCGTGGCGCCGTTCGGCGCCCATAAGCTGTGACACGATATAATCCTCGTCCTGCTTGAACAGTTCATCGGTTCTTCCGTTGCAGGTGATAAAATATCTTGCCCTCTTCATTACAACGCCCATTCGGGCAATATCCTTGAAATCAAGTGAGGCGCTTCTGCGCGCCTTCAGTATTCTCTCGACGGAGCGGGGACCGACTCCGGGAATACGGAGGAGCTGTGCG
This sequence comes from uncultured Eubacteriales bacterium, assembly GCA_900545455.1. Lineage (GTDB taxonomy): Bacteria > Bacillota > Clostridia > Lachnospirales > Lachnospiraceae > CAG-882. Next base: position 12,644 of record UQZF01000005.1, on the reverse strand, counting down.
CGGGTTGCCCTGTTAATCTCGACAGGAAAGTCTCCGAGATGCTGAAGCGCCCAGTCGCACTTCGGGTCTATATAGGTATTGAAGTTCGGGTGTGTTTCTGAAAGAAGTTCCCCTGCACTGAATCCGTAAAAACGCAGCAGCCAGTCAGCCTGATAAAGACGGTGTTCGCGCAGCAGCGGAGGGCCGTCTTCGGTGGACGGCAGTGAGCTGTCGTTGTTGACATTCACAAATGCGGAATAGAAAACTCTCTTGAGATTGTAATTCTTATAGAGTGCTTCGGCTATGGTGACAAGCTGATAGTCGGATTCGGGCGCGGCACCGATAATCATCTGCGTGCTCTGACCGGCGGGTACATACGCCTTAGGACCGCTTCGCGAGTCAAAAATGTCCAAGGGCGATACGGCACTGTATGCAGAAACAGGCCGGATATTGCTGTTAGATGATAACAGGCTTCCGGCACGGTCTGAATCAATGAAAGCGGGGCGTGAGAATGCCATTGAGTGATAATCCGCAAGCAGAAGCTCATTGCGCCGTATGCCGAGCTGAATCTGTCTCATAGGGGTGAGTATGTTCTTACGTGACTTATTGGGGGCAATGCGCTTGAGCGCGTCGCCTGTTGCAAGCTCGAGATTGACACTCATTCTGTCGACGTACCATCCGGTCTCTTCTATGACTGACGGGTCAGCTCCCGGAATGCCCTTAACATGTATATAACCGTTAAAGTGATATACACATCTTAGGAGCTTGACGGTCTTTAAAAGAAGCTGCATCGTATGAGTGGGAGAGACGACAATTCCCGAGCTTAGAAAAAGTCCTTCTATATAATTGCGCCTGTAGAACTCCATGGTGAGTGTGCAGACCTCCTCCGGTGTGAAGGAGGTTCTGAGAACATCATTGGAGCGGCGGTTGATACAGTATCGGCAGTCAAAAATACATTCGTTGGTGAATAATATCTTGAGAAGCGATATACATCTGCCGTCGGATGCGAAGCTGTGGCATATTCCGCAGCTTATTGTATTGCCGGTACCTGTGGCACTGCCTCTTCTGTCGGAACCGCTTGACGTGCAGGCAGCATCGTACTTGGCTGAGTCCGCAAGAATCTTTAACTTGTCCTTAATATCCATATCTTCCTTGATTAACATAAAACCCTCATTTCCAAACAAAGTATCAGATTAAATAATATAACTTGACAATCGAACATCTGTTTGATACTATAATAGCACATACGTTCGACAATGTAAAGAGGAATATTTTGGTGTTGTATATTTTATTAGAGGGAATATAGTAGTAGAGAATTATTTTTTACGGAGTATATGTGGCAGAGTTAATAGCGCAGGGAGTCATTCCCATAATAATTTTTATCGTTGTGTTGTGGTCGACGGTGTCGGGTGATAAGGTTTATGAACATTTTACCGGAGGAGTGCTTAAAGGCTTGAAAATTACGGCGGAACTCCTTCCGACGCTTATAGGTCTTCTGATGGCGGTTGGCGTTCTGAGGGCATCTGGGGCGATTGACGCGGTGTGCTCACTGGTGGGAGGTTTTACCGACAGGCTGGGTTTTCCGGCACAGGTGGTTCCTGTCGCCTTTGTCAAGATATTTTCTTCATCAGCGGCAACAGGTCTGATGCTCGATATATTTAAGAATTATGGTGCGGATTCATATGAAGGGCTCCTTGCGGCTCTCATTTTGTCGAGCACGGAGACCTTGATGTACACGATAAGCATCTATTATATGTCGGTCAAGGTTACGAGAACAAGGTGGACGGTGGCAGGAGCACTTATAAGCATGGCGGCAGGCATAGCGGGAAGTGTGCTGGTGCTTCAATTTGTTACAAAAATGTAATATTTCAAAGTATTGACGAACACAGGGGACTATGATATTATGGTTATGTCAGCGTACTATGACAGATAATACGCGAGGGAGTGTTTTTTATAAAGGTGATGAGTGAAAGTACATCATTACCATGGACCGGTGTAAGGGAGATGCAGCGGTCGAGGCATTGTTATGAAGACTGCGGCATAATGATGGAAATAATGCAGTGCGAAAGAGAGGTTATTTTTATGAAAAGAATGAAGAAAGTGGCGGTTCTGCTCATGGCAGCGGTGGTGTGCTTTGCCATGGCGGGCTGTAAGAAGGAGACCGGTGAGGAGGTTCCTACGGGGGACGTGTATGCACCTAAGTTTTCGGAAGTGAATGCTGATATAGATTATGTCAGCAATGTATTATCGAACGGGAACAAGATACAGATTCTCGGACAGAAGTATGACAATGTGAACGGTACTTACACTCAGCGTCTTGTGACGATTGACGGAGTTACGGGAGAGCAGACCACGAAGGAGCTTGACATGCAGAAGGAAAGTGACAATGAGAATGTGTCTCTTCAGTCAATCTGCAGATATAAGGATGGTTTCCTCGGAGTCGTTTACCGTTATGTACAGCCTACGCAGGAGGAGATAGACAGCGGTGTATATGATGTGGAATCAAGCTACACCATTGAGACGTACGATGCTGATTTCAACAAGCTTTCAACAATATCGCTCGATGAACTTCAGAAGAGTATAGAGGATGACGGCGGTTATTTCTATGTCCAGAATGTTGCGGCTGATGACGACGGTAACGTATATATGACTCTTGACAGTTCGCTGTATGTGCTTGACAGCAATGGTGCGCTCAAGTGCAAGATTGATTTTGAGAACTGGATTAACGGAATGGTAACCACAAGTGATGGTCAGGTATATGTAATGTACTATAATGAGCAGTATGAATCGGTCATGGCACCGGTTGACCTTGCTGCTAAGGCGGTAGGAGCGGCACTTGAGAATCTGCCTACGAACAATAACGGGTCACCACAGGCATTTCCTGCCGGTGACGGCAAGATTTATGTTGTAGGTTCAACCAAGTTATACCTTTACGATATTGCTACACAGACATCTGAGGAGGTTCTTGACTGGATAGCATGTGATATCAGTACCAACAACCTTTCAGGTTTTGCAGTGTTAGATGACGGTTCATTCGTTGCGGCATCAACTACTTATGATTATTCTGCGGATACTACCAAGACAACAATTGAACTTGCTTCAATTTCCAAGGTCCCTGCAGACTCAATTAAGCAGAAGAAGACAGTAACACTTGCCATGATGTCAATGGACTATGACACTCAGGATAAGGTTATCAAGTTCAACAGAACCAATGAAGATTACAGAGTTAATATAAAGACTTATGTAAATGATGATTACTCCAACTATGACGATGCAAAGACTCAGTTTCAGGCTGATGTTGTAGCGGGAACTGCCGGTGATTTCTTCATGGCTGACGGCAATGTCAATGTCGACAATCTGATTGCAAAGGGAGCTCTTGCGGACCTTTCGGACTTAATTGACAATGATGCCGACTTAAGCAGAGATGATTTCATACCTAATATACTTGACATACTTTCCGTGAACGGTAAGCTTTACAGCATTGCAAGCTCTTTCTCAATACAGACACTTGTGGGAAAGGTATCGGATGTAGGTACGGGAAAGAGCTGGACATTTAAGGATGTCATGGAGCTTGTGAAGGCAAGACCGGAGGCATCTCTCATGGCATATACAACTAAGCAGAGCGGTCTTTCAACTATGGTTCAGTACAGCATGGACAGCTTCTACAATGCCGAGACGGGTGAGTGTAATTTCGATTCAGAAGATTTTATAGCATTGCTCGAACTTTGCAATACATTCCCTGAGGATTACGATTACGATTCGGATGTGAGTATGCCTACAATGCTCAGAACCGGCAAGGTACTTCTCACAGACTTATACTTGTCGAACTTTGACTATGTTCAGCTCTATGAGGCACTTTACGGCGAGCCGGTCAACTTCATCGGCTATCCGACCAACAGCGGTTCGGGAGCGGTTGTGAACTTTGACACACGTTTCTGCATTGCGGCGAAGTCAAAGAATAAGGATGCGGCATGGGCATTTATCCGTCAGTTCCTTCTTCCGGATGCACAGAAGAATCTTGATTGGAGACTTCCTATCAATAAGGATGCTTTTGAGCAGAAGATTACCGATGCAATGAATGTCACTGAGGAGGATGGATTCAGTACATGGATGTACGATGATGTCAATATTGAGATTAAGGCACTTACCGAGGAGCAGGCACAGACAATCAGAGACATTGTATACGGTGCAACAACAGAGGCGTCTTACGATGAGCAGCTTCTCAACATTATCACTGAAGAGGCAGCTTACTACTTCGGTGGTGAGAAGAGTTCAAGCGAGGTAGCGGGAATTATTCAGTCAAGAGCACAGCTCTACATTGATGAGAACCGCTAAGTATACGATATTCCGATTGGGGTAGGTTATGGGTATGAAGAAAAAATCAAAGGAGCTTAAGCTCCCCAAAGAGAAAAAAAGAACTCCTGCGCTGTCAAAGCGCAGGAGAAAACTGGGACAGCATACGATGGCACCTTTTCTGGCACCAAGTATTATAGGAGTTACATTGTTCTTTCTTCTCCCATTCCTCGTGGTTATTTTTTATTCATTTGTGGATAATCCGGTTACGAAGGAATGGGTGTGGTTTGACAATTTCGTGAAGCTTGTAAAGAACAACTCGTTCAAGCGGGCTGTTAAGAACACGGCTGTATTTACCGGTGTTGCGGTTCCGCTTGCGGTAATTCTGTCACTGCTTCTTGCGATAATACTTGACCAGAAGATTCCGGGAAAGAGCCAGTTCAGAACCTTTTTCTTAAGCCCGATGATGGTTCCGATAGCATCGGTAGTACTTATATGGCAGGTGCTTTTCCATTACAACGGTGCGGTCAACGATTTTCTGTCGACATTCGGTATAAGCCCGGTCGACTGGCTCAAGTCCGATTATGCGATGGTCGCGATAGTACCGCTGTATCTGTGGAAGAATCTGGGATATAACATGATCCTTTTCATGGCGGCACTTGGAAACATACCGAGGGATATTATAGAGGTTGCAGAGCTTGAGAGTGCCAATTCATGGCAGATATTCTGGCACATTAAGATAAGATACCTGTCACCGACGATATTGTTCGTTACGATTATGTCAATCATAAGCTCTTTCAAGGTATTCCGAGAGGTATACCTTCTCACCGGAGATCACCCGGTGACGAGCCTTTACATGCTACAGCATTACATGAACAACATGTTCAAGTCGCTCGATTATCAGAAGCTTTCGGCGGCTGCGATACTCATGTCGCTTGTAATGATTGTACTTATAGGAGCATTATTCCTTATTGAAAATCATTTTGGAAAGGATGTGGAGGAATAGTGGGAAAAGAGAAGAAACAGCATGAAGCGGTGCTGCACGGTATTCATCATAAGAGACGTAAGTCGCTTGTGGTGCGTACTATCTGCTTTTTATTTGCCGCGAGTTTTGCAATAATATTTCTTTTTCCGACGGTTGTGACAATAGCCAATTCCTTCATGTCACAGTCGGAAATAAGTTCTAATTACGGAATGGTATTTTCCACCACGGATTCCGGTGCGAAGGCATACATATCCAAGAAGGTTAATATTAAGCTTATTCCTGATATGGTAAGCTTCAGTCAGTATTTTACGGTACTGCTGAAGAGCCCTTCTTATCTTCTCAAGTTCTGGAATTCGGTTATACTGGTTGTGCCGATTACGGTATTCCAGATTATAATAGCGTGTCTTGCATCCTACGGGTTTGCGAGAACGGAGGGAAAGCTTAAGGGAATAGTATTCTTTGGTTATATTATTCTCATGCTTATGCCTTATCAGGTAACACTTGTTCCTAACTATCTGGTTGCTGAATGGTTTAAGATTCTCAACACGAACTGGGCTATATGGCTTCCGGGTATATTTTCACCGTTCTCGGTATATCTGCTCACGAAGTATATGAAACGAATACCGAAGGCACTGTTTGAGGCGGCTCAGATTGACGGTGCCGGTGAATGGCAGATGTTCCGCAAGATTGCGATGCCGATATGCAAGGGGGCGATTTATTCATGTGCGATTCTTGTGTTTATCGATTATTGGAACATGGTAGAGCAGCCGCTTATCCTCTTCACGGACACGGAGAAATATCCTTTATCGGTATTCCTGTCTAAGATAAATGAGGGTGAAATCGGTCTTGCGTTTGCAGTAGCGACGATATATATGATTCCGGGGCTTTTGATTTTCCTCTACAGCGAGGAGTATCTTGTCGAAGGAATCACATATCAGGGTGGAATTAAAGGTTAACTAATAATTAAAAGTGACTATTCAGAAAGGGTTAAAGCGATGAAGAAGCTGGAAGGAAACAGAAAAGACTGGATTAAAAATATCCTGATAATATTTCTTGTGGTGCTGTTGCTGCTCACATTTTTCTCTAACACGATTATGAACTATTCGCTTGCAGAGGTATCAAGTACATACATCACAAGCGGAAGCATTTCAACAGCGATTCGCGGAACCGGAACAATTCAGTCCGTTGATCCGTACAATGTGACAATCTCAGAGGGGCGTAAGGTTGAGAGTGTCAATGTAAAGAAAGGTGACACAGTATCTAAGGGCGACGTTCTCTTTGTACTTGAGGCAGGAGACAGCACGGAAGTGGCAGATGCCAAGAAGGCATATCAGGATCTGCTTGCAAGCTATGATAAGGCAATAATTGACGGAAACATCAGCAGTGACATTATCACGGCGGCTCAGAACAGGGATAACGATGTTATTTCCCGGAAGATGACACGCTTAGAGCAGCTCGGCGCGGCCGTAAAGCAGAAGAAGACTGTGGTTGATGATATTCAGGCACAGATAGATGTCGTAAATGCAGGAAGCAAGATTGTTGATGTATCCAATGAGAAGGCACAGTTAGAGGCAGCCAACACGGCACTTACGGCAGCCCAGGATGCACTTACAAAGTATACAGAGCTCCAGACGAAGGTTGAGAGCCTTTTAAGCGAGGCTTCTGCGGCAACTGATGAAGATAAGAAGAGAGAACTTATCAATCAGGCGGTAGCAGCAGCCAATGAGCGTGATTCCGTAGGTGATAAGGCGACGTTGGAAGCTAATATAAAGTCCTATGAGAAGCAGATTGAGACAATTAACAAGGCAATAGAGGATAAACAGGCAGCTCCTTCGGATGAGGTAAATCAGCTCAGCTATAATCTCACTGTTGCAACCAACGAGTACAATGACATAAAGAAGAGCTACGATGATTTGTCAGCCGAAATTGAGAATCAGAGAAATCTTCAGAGTCTCTTAGATCAGATTGATGAGGCTGAGAATAAGTATGAGACACTTGAAACCAAGGCAATCGGAACGGAAGTGACAGCTCCCGTGAGCGGAATTATTACGGCTGTCAACTATGTTGCCGGTGAGAAAGTAGAGAAGGATGCCACAATGGCTACCATCCAGCTTTCAGGTAAAGATTATACTCTTGAGATGTCGGTTACCAAGGAGCAGGCTGCGAGAATCAAGGTTGGAGATGTAGGTCAGGCATCCAATTCATGGTATTTCAGTGACATGACACTCACAGTATCGGCAATTAAGAACGATACATCCAATCCTTCGTCCGGCAACAGGATTGTCGTATTTACCGTAACAGGTTCCGATATCAATGTCGGACAGTCAGTGACGGTAAGCGTCGGTGACAAGTCGGTCAACTATGATATGATAGTACCTAACACAGCTATCCGTGAGGATAAGAACGGTACCTATATTCTTGTCATAACCTCTAAGAGTACGCCTCTCGGAAACAGATATACAGCTACACGTGTAGATGTGACCAAGCTTGCATCGGATGACACGAACACAGCTATTTCATGCGGACTCCAGGGCTATGAGAGCGTAATCACAACGGCTACTAAGCCGGTATCGGCAGGAGATTTGGTGCGTCTGCCTAAATAATAGGAGGATATGATGACAAGGCCTAATGTAAAATTGACAAAAAAACAGCTTGTGCTTCTGGTCATCATTGCAGTTGGTCTGTCGGTGTTCGGAATATTGACGGCAATATCAGGTGCCGTCGCACGTACACAGACAACACAGTACTCTGCAAAATATTGGGATCCTGACGGGCGTTATTCAATGGTGAGCGTATTTCTGCCAAAAGATAACAGAATTACACAGAACAAGGTGCAGCAGCTTGAATATACGCTGGATCAGGCACTCGTCAAGGAGGCAATCGAAGCTCCGGCGGACAATGCAAGACTTTATGTATCTTCGTACAGCACCAAGACACAGGTGTCGCTGTCGTCAGGACGTTCGGGTTCACAGACCTGCACAGCTTACGGTGTCGGAGGCGATTTTTTCAGATTCCACAATTATGAGCTTATCAGCGGAAGTTATCTTCTTGAAGACAGCCTGATGACTGATTATGTGGTGCTTGACGAGGAGGCGGCATGGAAAGTATTCGGTGCCATTGAAGTAGATGGAATGACGCTCAAGTATAATGGTAAGGAATACATTGTTGCAGGTGTTGTCAAGCCACAGGATGGTTATAAATCAAAAGACGGAGGAGCTGAGGCAGGGACGGTATTTTTCCCAATCGGCGAACTCGAGAATGGTGCAGACTGCTATGAGATTATATTCCCGAATCCGGTGTCGGGATTTGCAGTCAAGCAGATTAAGGAAGCATTCACATCCTGCGGATACAGCGAGGACGATATAAAGATAGTCAATAATTCAGAGCGCTACGGATTTGTTAATTCGGCAAAGAGACTTCTCAAGTGGACACAAAAGGGAATGTCCTTTAAGGCATTAAGCTATCCGTACTGGGAGAACAGTGCTATAGCGGTTGAGAATATATATGATGTATTTACTCTTTTCAGAATTATATTCATAGTTCCGCCGATAGTTATAGTGATTGTTTCGATAATCTGTTTTCACCCGATTCACAGGCTCAAGCTTCTTGTGCTCAAAATTGTGGAGCATTTCAGAAAATAAGTAAATATACATGGCATGTAAAAGACCGCTGAGGTAATCAGGATATGATTTCCGCAGCGGCTTTTTTGTCTTTTCAATATGAGCATATTGTGATAGAATATTAAAATTGAAACAAAGCAAAACGGGCTTTAGGCTGAATAAACGGGGGTGTATATGGAGCGGAAGAAGGATTATATATTATGTGTCATATCGGCTGTAATCGGCATTGTGATTTTTGCTGTGGCGGGTATCAATAAGAGGATTACATTCTGTGATGAGGTGTACACATATATGATTGTCAATTCCTCCAACGCGGCGTACCAGTTCGCGGAGAGCGAGTGGTACACGAAGGAACAGGTAACCGATATGCTTTCACACACCGGGACGGACAGCGTGGTGCAGATGTTAAGAAATGTGAAGGGTGATCCGCATCCGCCGCTGTATTATGGTTTTGTGTATATTGCATCACTCATAGGCGGTGCGAACCTGACGAAGTGGACAGCTCTTTCGGTGAACGGACTCATGTATATCGGAACTATTGTGCTGTTGTGGCTTGCGGTTTACAGAGCGGCGGGCTCATCGGTGTCGGCGAGCGTCTCGGCACTTGTGTATGCGCTGAATGCGGGCGTCATATCGGACGCGATGCTGCTCAGAATGTATATGCAGCTCTCATTTTTTACGATAGCCTTTGCCTATGTGACCTTGCTGCTTTATAAGGATAAGGACAGGATGCTGTACTATGTGCTGCTCGGCATTATAACGGCGGGCGGTTTCCTCACGCAGTATTATTTCTGTTTCATTGCAATTCTTTTCTTCTGCGTGTGGCTGGTGTACAACCTTGTGAAGAAGAGCTATAAGCGCATTGTAAAGTATCTTGTGAGTATGGTATGTGCGGTTGCTGCGGATACTATCGTATGGCATTACTGGATAGGGACGCTTCTGTCCAACAACAATTCGGGTGCGATAAGGGAAAATGCGCTCAACTTTGCCAAACTTGCGAACAGCATGTCCAGGGGAGTCATGACGGTACAGCTTGTACTTTTTCAGAGATGGTACATTGCGGGAGCGGTGATTGCGCTCGGCATCGTGGCTTTTACACTGATTTCCAAAAAGACGGCGCAGATATTCTCCGAGATAAGGCTGTATGTCGGGACTCTCGCGATTGTCGTGTTCCTCTATGCGGCGGTGGTGTATCAGCTCACGCCTTCATATCTCATGTCGGGACGGTATTTTTATGCGGCAGTGTGCCTTGAGCTCATGCTGCTCGCCGTGTGTGTGAGTGTGCTTGTGAGGACGTATGCACCTGATAAGACTATGGGAAAAGTGTTAAAGAGCGCGGTCGCGGCGGTATGCGTTGCGGCGGATATAATTATTCTCGTATTCGGATACGGAATAGACTACTACACCGATGCGTCCGAGTACGATAAGCAGACCGAGGTGTTAGAGGAGTATGCCAACATCCCCTGGGTGCTCTGCGGGGACGAGAACTGGCAGTTGACCGCGAATTTCTTCGACTATGCGATTCCCGAAAAAATCATGAGAATCACGGATGAGAGTGAGTACCGCGAGGAGCCGCTTCTCGAGAATGCGGACAGCTTCCTTGTGGTTGCGCGGACAAATGAGGAGAACTCGGGAGGCGACACAGCACTCTACTACTATATCGGCTGCACGGGGCGCTTTGTGCGAAGCGAGCTTATTATGGAAAGAAACGGGTTGTCGTATTATGTGGCTTACCCGGAGAAATAAAAAGAAAATATGAAAGGAAGAGAAAATTATGAAGATGAATAAATCAAAAGTAGCGATTGTAGGATGTGGTCTTGTGGGCTCAACGACGGCTTTCAGTCTTGTGACACAAGGCGTTGTCGATGAAGTGCTCATGATTGATATTAACAAGGAGAGAGCTTACGGAGAGAAGCTTGACCTTCATGACAGCATTGAGTATCTCAACAGAAATGTAAAGGTGACCAACGGTGATTATTCGGACTGCTCGGATGCGGACATAGTCGTAATAACGGCGGGAGCGCCACCGAAGCCGGGACAGAGCAGACTTGATACACTTGAGATGACGGCAAAGATATGTCAGTCGATAGTCAGCCCTATTATGGAGAGCGGATTTGACGGAATCTTTCTTATAGTGTCCAATCCCGTTGATATTATCTCACACTATGTTAAGAAGCTCTCGGGACTTCCGAAGAATCAGGTAATCGGAACGGGCACGGCGATTGACTCGGCACGTTTAAAGACATTTATCGGGGAGCTTGTAAAGGTCGATCCGAGAAGCGTCCATGCGTACTCTATGGGAGAGCACGGAGATTCTCAGATGGTACCTTGGTCGGTTGTCACCGTTGCAGGTAAGCCATTCTACGATGTCATTGCCGACAATAAGAGCCTTGTAGGAGATGTAGACCTCGACGAGCTTGTCCACAAGACGACGAGAGAGGGCTGGGAGATTCTCGAGCGCAAGGGCACGACATATTACGGAATTGCGACGGCAGCAGTCGCAATAATCAAGGCGATAATGAACGATGAGAACAAGATTATACCTGTGTCGACCTACCTTGAGGGCGAGTACGGCGAGACGGATGTGTATGCGGGTGTTCCGACGGTTCTCAACAGACACGGAGCTTATGATGTGCTTGAAATCCACATGTCACCGAGTGAGCTTGCAAGATTTAAGGACTCCGCGAGAGTTATAAGAGAATACACCAACAAGATAATGGAGTACTAAAGACATGGCAAAATTATATTTCAAGTACGGCGCGATGGGAAGCTCTAAGACGGCTAACGCCCTCATCACCAAGTTTAACTACGAGGAGAGGGGCATGAAAGTCTGGCTTTTGAAGCCTGCGACGGACGACAGGGACGGCAAGGACATAATAAAGAGCCGTATCGGGCTTGCGTGCAGATGCTTTGTCGTGACACCTGAGACAGATATAGTGGAAGAGTACGGGAAGCTTGAAGGATATGATGCCGTGATAGTCGATGAGGCACAGTTCCTGACTGCAAAGCAGATTGATGAACTCAGATACATTGTCGATAACAAGAATATTCCGGTGTTGTGTTTCGGGTTAAGAACGGACTTCCTTACGCATGTATTCCCGGGAAGTCTCAGACTTCTCGAGATTGCCGACTCCATAAGTGAGATTAAGACGATATGCAGGTGCGGCTCTAAAGCGACCGTCAATGCACGAATCGACGAGAACGGCAATGTGATAACTGACGGAGAACAGGTGCTCATAGGCGGAAATGACAGCTACGAGGCAATGTGCTATTCGTGTTACATGAAGAAAATAAAGGACAAAAAGGAGAACTAAGATGGAAATTAAGGAGATTCTTTCAAAGGTAGACCATACTGTATTGGGACAGACAGCAACATGGGGAGAGATAAAGGGACTTTGCGACGACGGAATGAAGTATGAGACTGCATCCGTATGTATTCCACCAAGCTATGTCAAGCAGGCGGCAGAGTATATAAAGGGCGTGAACGGACATCTCAAGGTATGTACCGTAATCGGTTTCCCGAACGGCTACAACACAACGGCGGTAAAGTGTTTTGAGGCTGAGACCGCTGTAAAAGAGGGCGCGGATGAGATTGATATGGTAATAAATATCGGCTGGGTTAAGGACGGTCTTTATGACAAAGTATTGGACGAAATTAAGCAGATTAAGGCAGCCTGCCACGGCAAGCTCTTAAAGGTCATCATCGAGACCTGTCTTCTTACTGACGAGGAAAAGATTAAGCTCTGCAAGGTTGTATCCGAGTCGGG
>UQZF01000004.1 GCA_900545455.1 uncultured Eubacteriales bacterium | reverse complement strand
GCCCTCTGCCGCCTGCTCTATAACCGTAAAATCCGTCCTCTCTATCTGTGAAAGAAGCTCATTTTTCTCATCATCGTTAAGCTCATCGTAAAACCTCAGCACATGCTCCTGACCAAATGCTCTTAATTTTTCTAATGCCTCATTATAATTCATTGTCATTCTCCGTTTCTGATTTAAAGACTACTGTTATTCTAGTCCCTATATCCGGTCTGGTCAAGACATTAAAATACCCGTTATGCCTGTCGACAATCCACTTTGCAATCGAAAGACCAAGCCCCGTTCCGCCGCTCTTATGCCCTCTCGCCTCATCTGAACGATAGAAGCGCTCAAAAATATGGCTCACGTCAGCCTCATTCATTCCCATTCCGTTGTCCTGAACGCTGAAATATACGCCGTCCTCCCGCTTTCCGGTTCTTATGGTTATTGTGTCGCCCTTCTGCGTATATTTTGCGGCATTGTCAATAAGTATTCTCGCACACTGCTTTATCATGGAGACATCGCCACACATCTGCACGCTCTCCCCCATGAACTCATAGACATGCTCCGTGTCAATCATCTTTGACTCCTCATACACCTCGTTCATGAGCTCGTCAAGCTTAATCTCCTCCATCCGGAGGGTATTTCTTCCGCTGTCGCCCCTTGCGAGGAAAAGGAGCTGCTCCACAAGCTTCTGCATGTGCTCCGACTCATTTTTTATCGCATCTATCGACTCGTCGAGAATGCTCTCGTCCTCTTTTCCCCAGCGGTCTAGCATATCCGCATAGCCTCTTATGACAGCGATAGGCGTGCGCAGCTCATGTGAGGCATCCGATACAAAGCGCGACTGCTGCCTGTATGTATCCCTCATACGCTCGAGCAGATGGTTGAGCGCCGTCTCAATTCCCTGAAGCTCCTTGTTGTTCGTGCTTATCTTCGTGTCAAGCGATGTCGCATTGACATTGTCTATCGCATTCTCAAGAGTTTTAAAATACTGCTCATTATAGTCTATATTTGTAAGCTGTTCTGTCTTTCTTGCCATCTCCCTTATCGGTCTCAACCTGTCATTTATGCTGTTTTTCATGTTTGCCGACATCACGAGCACCGAAAAAAACTGCACGACCAGAATTGCAATTCCGATTATAAGCACCACGCGCGCCTCGTTCTGCGTTATACTCACCGCATATTTTAAGCCCTCTGTATTCGTCATGTAGTAGGACAAAAAATCGCTCCCGATATTCCACTCCACGCTTCGCTGCGTCTTTATGTCAAATCCGCCCATTGCTGATTTTTCCGCGATAAAAAGGCTCAACACAATTACTATAATGCAGATAAGCACATCCATTTTCAGGATGTGCCACACATACTTTCCGACAAAAGCTCTATTGATACGTCTTACGATTGATTCCTCACTGTTCCTCTTTGATGACATAGCCAACTCCTCTTACCGTCGAAATAAGCTTAATTCCAAACGCATCGTCTATCTTTGTGCGAATGTAACGCACATATACATCTATAACATTAGTCTCCCCTGCATAGTCATATCCGCATACCTTCTCAAGCAATGTGTCCCTGCTAAGCACAATATTTTTGTTCTCAAGCATATACTCAAGAAGCGAAAATTCTCTGTGCGTCAGTTCCACAAGCTGTCCGTCAACCTTGACCTCATGTCTTGCCTTGTCAAGACTCACGCTCCCGCATGAAAGCACGTCGGATTTGATATGCGCTGCCAATATTTCCGTCGATTTTTTGAGTGCAACTCTTATCCTCGCAAGAAGCTCCTCGATGGCAAACGGCTTGGTGATGTAATCGTCGGCGCCGAGGTCAAGCCCCGCAACCTTATCCATCACAGCATCCCTCGCCGTCACCATTATTACGGGCATGCTGCTCGTCCTTCTGAGCCTTCTCAACAATTCCATTCCGTTAAGCTCCGGCAGCATCACATCGAGAAGCATGAGGTCATACTTTCCGCTCTCAGCCATCGAAAGTCCGGTTCTTCCGTCAACAGCCTTACCGACCTCATACCCCTCGTGCTTTAGCTCAAGCTCAACAAATCTTGCAATCTTCTCTTCATCCTCAACAATCAATATCGCAGCCATATCTACCTACCTCTCCGGGCTCTTAATTTTCCCGGATATTTTATTAATCCTTGAACTCCTTCTTGATGTTCTCGGTCACATCCGATGCCTTGTTCATCGCATTGTTAAACACATCGTCGGTCTTAAATAACGGTCCCGAGAAGCTGTATCTGAACGAGAAGAACAATCCCACGATCAGAAGCGGTATACATACCCAGAACGCAAGGATGAGAAGTAAAACACATACCGTGAGCGGCATCTTCATTATGTCCTCGCCGTTTCTCTTCACATCAAGGAAATTCTCATTTCCAATCTTGATGACCTTTCCAACCCACTTAAAAAATCTGCACATCACATCGCCGAATGTGACTCTCCTGCTCTTTTGCTCCTCGTTATCCGTGTACTCCGTTCTCACATTGCCTGTGCTTCCGGTAGTTGTATAATCCGTATACTGCGGTGCCGTCGTCTTTCCAAGCTTCTCCAGATACACCACCGCGTCAAGCATATCAAAATCACATGCGTTAAGCGCCGCCTTGGCATCCTCAAGACTTACCCCTGTTCTCTGTGAGAGCTTCATCGCCCTGTCAAATTTCTCTTCACTGCTAAGTTCCATAATTATTTTCCTCCGTTTTCATTTTTATTATAGCCTTATGGATTGATTCTTTACAAGTGTTATCTTATCGGAATTGTACTTTAATTAACTGCTTCGCTCCCGATACGGTATCTCTTGTTGATGGTTTTAATATATACTTGGAAAATTAAAGAAAAAGAGGAGAAAGATTAAAATCGCATTAAAAATTAATTTAATTTACCTACGCTTAAAGCTCTTTAAACAGGCTTAATTGCTATGAAGATAGAGTTTAGATAAAGTCCGCAAAATAACTGAAAATATATAAAAACGTCGTACCTTTGTCGTATTCATGTGAATTCAGGACACTTTCCTAAATTTCTAAAATATATTTAGTTTCGATAGATTCTGTATTGCCTCCTTCTTCTTAATTTCGTTTATTTCTGTATAGATATCCAACGTCGTCTGTACGTTGCGATGTCCCATAATGGATTGTATCAGCTTCACATTCGATTCGTTTTCGCATAACCTCGAACAGAATGTATGCCTCAGATTATGAGCCGTGATATGCGGCAACAACAACGGTTCTCTGTTCTCCGCCACTGCTTCATCCATTTCCCATTCATTGTAATCTGTGCAGGCTTCTTTAATGGCCTTATTAACTGCTCCCGGACTATATAGTCTACCCTGAAGGTTCATAAATACAAATCCCTTCATACCGTCTACAACAATGTCACAAAAGCCATCCTCCTGCTGGTACTTGTATTCCTCACTTAAAACCTTGTATACCGATTCCATCATCGGAATAAATCTCGTTCCGGCACCGGTCTTTGGAGTAACTATTCCAAAACCCGTTTTCTTCTGTCTGCCATAATATTTCATGGCATGGTTAATGCTGATCAGACGTCTGTCAAAGTCTATATCAGCCCATGTAAGACCTATTGCCTCGCCTACCCGGCATCCGGTGCCAAGAAGAAATTTTATTATCACGGAACTGCAACAGTAATCCATATTGCTATCCAACCAGCTTATAAAAGCAACCTGCTGTTCAGGAGTGAGTGCATGTCTTTTGGTCGAACGCTGTGCATCTGTATAAGCGACATCAGCCATGATGTCATCGCACGGATTATACCTTATAATCTTGTCCTTTATAGCGAATTTGAACGTCTGATGGAGTATCGCATGGACAACTTCAACTGAAGATATTTTTAATTTGCGCTCATTTAAGAGGTATTGATAGTATTGCAGCAAATCTGAATAAACAATATCCTCCAACCGCTTACGGCTTATAAGACAGCCTCGGACGTAAAGATTATACATATAAATATATTGTTTTTTCGTATCCTCTTTAATCCCCGCCTTAAAAGCAATGTATCTGTCAAACATCATGTCAAGTGTGTGTACACCTGACAGATTAAGCCCATCCAACTGCGCCTTTATGAGCAGCTTCTCACGCTCGCGAAGCTTTGCAATGTCCTTATTGTATATGCTGTGCCTTTTTCCATCTGCACCTGTGTATGTATACACATACATCAAATCACGGCTTCGCTGCGTCTCGCCCTTTCTCAGGACTCGTCCTTTATTATCTTTTCTTGATGCAGCCATATTATCCTTCCCTCAGGAAAGAGTAATCGTACTAGCTTTTACCGCGGGCAGGATCATCCATCTCATATTGTAGTAAAAGACCTCTCCGCAGTACGCCTGCTATGGTCATGTCGTGAGCAGAAGCATACTCTTTGAGCCTTAATGCTTCTTCTTCAGTCAACATCAATTTTGCTCTGACATTTTTGGGATTGTCAGTCTTAGGTCTGCCCATCTTTGCCATTTCATACACCTCCGTTCACTACATGATAATA
Organism: uncultured Eubacteriales bacterium; assembly: GCA_900545455.1. Classification (GTDB taxonomy): domain Bacteria; phylum Bacillota; class Clostridia; order Lachnospirales; family Lachnospiraceae; genus CAG-882. Next base: position 35,644 of record UQZF01000004.1, on the reverse strand, counting down.
ATACTTTATTGTACCCTTGAAAGTCAAGTTCTTTTTTATAATTTACGAAACTTTTTCCTGACCGTTATTTATTTTAATCCTCAACTCTGAAAGTCTCAAGATACTTGTCAAAAGTGTCTAAATCAACTAATACGATTCTACCAATCTTGAGCTTTGCATGTGCGTCTGCAGCGAGCTGCTGGAACTTGTTTTTACCCATGCTGTACATGGCAGCTCCTTCATCGTACCTCACAAGTCTTTTCTTGCTTACATTTTTTGTTGCAGGTAACCTCTGCATTTTTACATTTCCTCCTTATAATTTTTCAATAATAAATGCTGTTCCTGTAATAATCATTCTTAATCTCATATAATTTCCGCCGTTGTGTTTTTCATAATGTAAAATCTCCCTTCCGGATTAAATTTCCGGTGCCGCGAGCTCGTCGATAAGCTGCAGCTCCTGCGCTTTAAGTTCATTGCCTATCGCATTGATGTTTTCATCTGCACTGCCTGAGCGGTATTCAGCGGATATTTCTTCGAGTGATGTAATATCGCCTCTTGAATCGGTAAGTTTCTGATAATTTTCACCAAGCCTGTCCGTTAACACAAAACCGTTAGCCTGAAGTTCATCTCTAAAAAGCTCTAATATGTAATCGTGTATTGATTTAGTTTCGGAGCGTTGCGCTATCCATTCGGTCAGTTCATGAATCTCTCCAATATCGGCTACGTCCATTCTTCTAAGAGCTGTTACCAGCCATGGACACTCCTCACTTAACTCGCCGACTGTTTTTAATACTTCATAATTATCCAATATATTTTTTGAACAATATATTGAGCCCTGCCTGTGCTCAAAACCTTTTTGCCGACAAAAGAACTCGAACAATTCATTGTATGCTTTGGTATATGATTTTTCACCGAATATATCCTTTAACTTCTTCGTATCTAAGTCAAAAGTAAATTCTTTTCTCGCCTTACTCATAATACACGACTCTCTTTTTACTTCGAGCAGCAAAATCTTCTGCATTACCATATTCATCGTAAAACTTCCATACATCTACCGATTTCAGGAAAATCTTCCAATCATTCAGTTTGTCGAACACCATACCAAAATGTGCATAATCGTCCTTGTCGTTATTACCGATATAAAAGTCTCCTTCTTTTTTGGTAAATCCGCAATCGGCAAATATCATATCAATAATAGCCCTGAGATTATCAAGTGCCTGTTGGTCGCTCTTATTCGTAACCGGCTTATAACGTATTTCCATCTTCATAACTGACAGCTTTTTTTCTTTATATCTTGACTTATCCTTAGCATCCAACGCCAAAAGTCCAATATCTTTCTTACTTTTTGTACCAAAGTCGTCTATGTTACCATCTTCGTCATAGAAAAGCCATGTATCAATACAGCTTAACACATCCCTTCTCTTCATCATGTCAATAGCAAACCTGCCAAATGCGATATAATCCTTTCCGTCATTGTTCCCGATATACATACCATTTTCTTTTTTATTTATCCCAACAGTACAAAATGCTTCATCAATAATCCTCTTTACAGCATCAATTTTTTTCTGTTCTTCCTCATCAACGGCTTTTTTATAACTTATCTCCATCTTCATAACCGACTCTGCCATATCCTACCTCCCGTTCTTGTCCTCAGCGTCAACCTTGTGCTGCTGTAAAAAACTCAGCGAGCGTATAGGACTATACTCGTATGAATCTCTAAGCATGTTATATATCCTTTCGAGCCAGTCCGTCACATTATTACCGTTGCTTCCGGGAACCAGCCCCTCCATTGTGAGTTTATACTCTAAAAGATCTATCACATACCCTTTCATATGTGCTCTGTATTTAGGGTTAGCAGCTTCGCAGGCTTTGTATGTGCTCTCCGGCATACCGATATAATCAGCGAACTCTTTAACGTTCATTCCCGTTTTTGCCCTTAGTGCCGTAAGCCTCTCATACGACTCATCATGCTTATCATTAATCACTAAAATCTGATCTGTTGATTCTTTCATATCACTGTCCTCCTTCTCCGTGATTTAATGATAGCATGTGCAGCTTCAAAACGCTACAAAAATAGTGTCGACATTTTGACAAAATTGTCGACATTTTTGGTATATGCTCATTTAAGTGCCTCCCGAATGTTATCTGCCGTCAGCCTGCCCGGATCATCTGCCACTCCAAGGACATACTGTCCGGCATCGTATGCAAACACCTGATTAACCTGAGACCTGAATGCCAGTATCAGGCTCTTTGACTGCCCCTCAACGGAGACGATTGCCGCGACACATGGATCTTCGGGAGGTATCACATACCATATATCAGGATTAGCTTTTACAATCTTCTCAAGCATGTTATAAGCTTCAAGCTCTGCGAGAGTGCGGCTGTATACTCCGCCATCCGATACCTGAAAAATATGCAGCCTGCCGATTATACGGTATGTATACCCGGCTCGGCTTTTTTTCACATATTGGAATCCTGCAATCATTGTATTACCGTCGGGTTCTATGCCGTATGCCTTGACAAAAGCTTTTACGGCTTTTCTCAATGCTGCGGGATGCACCAGATTTCTGTATGTCTTTCCGTCTGAACCAAGCGTATCTATATAACATTTGGTATACCCGTTCTCCGTCTGTTCGTAAGTATCAGCATAATTAAGATACACAAATCTTACTCCGTCCGCCTCCAGCGACAGCTCACCTATCGGCTTCTGCATCCTCGCTATGCGAACCTGTTTCATCCGCTTATAAACGGATTTAGAAAAGGTATCCCTGTTTCTGATTGTCAGGTTGTGCATTACGGCATCCGTAAAGGCATCCACGTTAAGACTTCTTATAAGCTCCGCCATTCCCAGCTTTGGTTCTTTAGGCTCTTTTACATCTCCCTTTTCCGGCGCAGCTCCTTCAATAACCACCTCCCCCTCCTGCAGTTCATCCTCTGTCATTTCCGGCTGTGATTCTTCGCTTTCATCCGAGCTTTTGTCATTAAATGCTTTCGGGTTGAAGCTGCAATAAGCGGTTATCTCATCTGACGAATCATTGTACATATATGCCGTTGTCCTCAGATTGCCTTTATCCTTATATCTGCAGCAATATCTGTCATGATCATAATTGTTATGCTCCGGGTAAAACCGCATATCCTCCGACAGCCTGTAAAACAGATTACTCTCCGGTCTGCATCCGCATCTCAAATATCCGCGCCTGTCTCCCTGCTCCTTGTATAGCTTCTCCTTATCCTCTTTATCAAGATATGCCGGATATATCACCGCTCCACCTTCCATAATCAATTTTGTGTTATACATCTTCCTCCTTTCCGTGAGGTGAACTTAGTTCACCTCACAACTTTTGTATTCAAAGATGAACTAAGTTCACCTCTGCGTAAAGCTACTCACATCTACGGGCATGCTTCTGCCTCCATTGCCTCCGTCTGCATCTGTCGGAGCTCCTGCTTCATAAGCTCATCCACTATATCGTTGATTATCTTGTCGTCACTTCCGGCTCTGAATTTCTCAGATATATACGAAAGTGTCGTCTCACTGATTCTGCCCTTTTCCTTCTCTTCCAGCAGTACTATGTAATTATCCATAAGACTGTCAGTCGGCTGAAAACCATTATTAATCAGCTCCTTCCTGAACTGTTCGCATTGCTCCATCGATGTTTCAAAGCTCTTATAATCTTCAGGCGCGACCTCGCTTTTATCTTTATTTACCTGTCCTTCCACAAACTGATTGATTTGGTCGATATTATTGCGGAATACGCGGTGACGTTCCCCTTGTATATCCAGTTACCGTCCGCATCAAAATACTGCGTGCCTTTCACGGCGTTGCCGTCCGTATCGTAGAGCATCACGCCGCCGTCGGGACTGTCGTACCAGCCCGTGAAGAGGTAATCAGTGCGGGAGGGAGCTTTCACCGATGCCGTGCCGTAAGGGGTGGATACCTGCGGGGATGTGATGTCGATGTCGGAGTACCACATTTCCTTACTCACATCATTGTACCAAGTGTAAACCTTACTCTTTGAACTGCCGCTATATACTTTCATATCAGAAATAGAGCCTACCGCCATTGTTCCGCCGTTTGCATCAAAGGTAAGGCTCCTGTAAAACACAATTCCGATAATTCCGTACACATGCGCACCACAATAGGCAGGAACACCTTTATCCTGCTCCGTGGGATGGTTGCTGTCATGAATGTCTTTATCCGGGTACGTGCCCTCAAACAGGTACAGAAATTTCTGTCCGTTGTCTATAGTGCTGCTTACATTCAGACTGATGACATATTCGCCTTTGTACATTCCGTTATTTTCGGATTCCACGGTTTCCCACGTCTGATGGCTCAGATCGTTGTTGACTTCCGCGCCGGTCTGTTCCTTGAAGCTGTACCATTCGTTCGCGCCTGTCGTAGCCGTGATGTTTTCCATTGTATTCCGGTACTCACCCAGCCAGTACATACGCCAGTGAGTTTCGGTCACACCATTGGCGGCCGGATCTTCAAAATGGGTGATGTTTGGTGTAGTCATAACCGCATAGTCAACCTGCTGTCCCTCGGAGTAGGACATCTCATACTCATAGACGTACTTGTTGATGTCGTAGGTTGCGGTACCGGCGGCGGTGTCATTGATTACACGGGGAGATATTTCAAATTTTCTTATTATCGTATCTCCTGTAGTATCATTGATGTGTACTCCATTACTGTTGTAGTGTGTGTCCTTATGATGGCACTGCATAAGCTGAATTTGTATTCTTGTTTTACTTCTATCTTCCTTGTCAGCTTTGTTTTTTCCGTCCTGATTATAGAACGCCGCTACATTTTTGTTACATATACTGACCGTAGACAAAGTGACAACAATCAGTAATGCAATTATTCTACCCATTATATTTAACTTCTTGTTCATGGTTTGCTTAAACCTCCTTTTCCTAAATTTAATTTGTTTATATTGGTATCATGTAAAATATGACAGAGGTATATAAAAACAAAAAGACGCACACGAACAGTTCGCATACGTCTTTTATATAATCAAAACAATCAAAGGAGATGGCTTATTTTATTTTTTGTATAACTCAGTTACCGCTTTTACTCATAAAGGTAACCGTGGTACACGTTATCCTCTGCGTAGGTTCCCACATAGTCGGATGTCATGCTGTATCCAAAGTCCCAACACCCAAGCGCTGCGTCAGACCAACTAAACTGCCCGCTGACGAAGTACGCCTCCAGCGAGCCGTCACTCTGTCCGCCCGTTGTCGTATTAAGCGTTTCGCTGTGCTCATCATACCAGCTCGGCAGCGACTTCTTGGTGCCCTCGGCTGTCACTGTTTCTGTCTCGCCGCATACTGAGCAGTACCTTGTTTTTGTCCCGTCCGCACTTGTTGTCGCGTCATTATTGTAGGAATAGTCGCCAAACTGATGTCCCGTTGCCGGAATTACTTCCGTATAGCTGCTGCCGCAGGAACATGCAAACGTCTTCACGCCATCTGTTGTGCACGTAGGCGCTGTGGTAACGGACTCTGCATAGCTGTGGACATGGACAAGTTTTGTACCGCCTGCAGTTCTTGTGGTACGGTCACCGCACACGGAGCATACCGCTGTCTCTGTGCCGTCTGACTCATAAGTGGCATCATTGTTGTATGTGTAGCCGCCGAAGCTGTGGGCTGTCTTACCGATAGTCTCGGTATAGCTGTCGCCGCAGGAACACTTGAATGTCATGACACCCTCGCTTGTGCAGGTTGAAGCCTTTGTAACGGACGAGGTATAGCTGTGCTTGTGTGCCTCGGTAGCCTTTTCAGTCTGTTTCTGAGCAGCAGTTGTTGTCTCCGTCTGCTTCTGAGTGGTTGTCTCAGTTGTGGTTCCGGCAGCCTTTGTTGTCGCAGCCTGAGTCGTAGTCTCGACGACATCTGCCTTGGACGAGGACTCCTCTTTCTTAGTTGTCTTCTCTGTTGTTGCTTCGGTCTTTGTTTCCTTGGCTGTGGACTTCTTGGTTGCGCTCTCTTCCGTTGCAGATTCGCTGCTTACAAGGTTCTCGCCGGAAGTTTCAACTGTTTCAATTTCTGATAATGCATCAACGGTTACATCCGGTGAAGTCTCCGGAATTGAAGCCGTGGACTTATTGCAGCCGGATAATGAGAATACTACAGCGGCCGCTACCGCCATAGCGGATAATCTTGATAAATATTTTGTGAACATGATAATCGCTCCTTTGTTGAAATGATATAATATTATGGATGAATACTTAATATAGTTACCAGTATACTGGACGTGAAAATATAATACAATACTTTTGAATAAAAATGTTTGTAATTTAAGACGTATGTATATTCGATTGTCAAAGAACATTTTGGTGACAGTTGTAACATTACTGTGGATTTTTTAAAATAACTGTGTTATACTGAAAAAGCTGTGTTTACAGTTCCAATTATTTAAGCCGTTTAAGGCGGAATGAGAGGTATTTGATTATGAGAGCTTATGAAAGATTACTTAAATATGTCAGCTATGATACAACATCCGATGAGAACAGTGAGAGCTGTCCGAGTTCGGATAAGGAACTCGTTCTTGCAAATGTTCTTGTCGACGAACTCAGGGAGATAGGTGTGGCAGACGCGCATGTTGATGGTGACGGATATGTGTACGGAAGCATTCCCGCAACTGCGGGAGCTGAGGGCGAGAAGGTTATCGGGCTTATAGCACACATGGATACGGCACCTGCAATGTCGGGCGCGAACATTAAGCCGAGAATTATAAAGGACTATGACGGTGCGGATATCGTGCTCAACGAAAAGCTCGGCGTTGTGATGGATACGGTTACTTTTCCTCATCTGAGAAATTATGTAGGACAGGACATTATCGTGACTGACGGAACCACTCTTTTAGGGGCAGATGACAAGGCAGGTGTTGCCGAGATTATGACGGCAGCGGCTCAGATTATCGCAGAGGACAAGTCCGGTGAGGGCAGCAGACATGGAAAAATATGTATTGCGTTCACTCCCGACGAGGAAATCGGAAGAGGTGCGGACAGATTCGATGTTGAGCATTTCGGGGCTGATTATGCGTACACGGTCGACGGAGGAATGTTAGGCGAGATAGAGTTCGAGAACTTTAATGCCGCGTCGGCGAAGGTTCACATTAAGGGTGAAAACATACATCCGGGTGAGGCAAAAAATAAGATGAAGAACGCAGCTCTTATTGCGATGGAGTTCAATTCAATGCTTCCGGCAGCAGAGACACCGGCACATACCGAGGGATATGAGGGCTTTTATCACCTATGTGCGATGAACGGTGATGAGGAGAACGCTTATCTTGATTACATTGTTCGTGATCATGATATGGACAAGTTCCTCGGACGTAAGGCGGTTATGGAGAAGATTACGGCTTATCTCAACGACAAGTACGGCGAGGGAACCATAATGCTTGATATGAAGGATTCCTATTACAACATGAGGGAAAAGCTTGAGAACGACATGTATATAGTCGATCGTGCGGTTGAAGCTATGAAGGAGAACGGTGTAGAACCTATAATACAGCCGATCAGAGGCGGTACGGACGGAGCGCGCCTGTCATACATGGGACTTCCGTGTCCGAACCTGAGTACCGGAGGACATAACTTCCACGGAAAGTATGAGTATGTATGTATTCAGTCCATGGATAAGATGGTTGATATTATAAAGACTATTGTGGCAGATGTAAATCAGTTATAAATTAAGTTAACTTAACCTTTGGAGAAAGTTTATGAACAAAATAAGAATAATAACCGACAGCGCATCGGATATGCCTGCGGATTACAGAAGTGATGTGACGGTTGTGCCGCTCCATGTGAGATTCGGTACGGAGGAGTACTTAGATGGCGTGAATCTCACGCACAGGGAGTTTTATGAGAAACTTATTGAGAACGATGAGCTTCCGACCACAAGCCAGGTTGCGCCATACGCATTTGAGGAGCAGTATGAGAAAGCGCGCGAGGAGGGCGAGCAGATTATTGTAATAACAATATCGGGAAAGCTGTCGGGAACGTATCAGAGCGCATGTATTGCCTCAGAGGATTATGAGGATATGGTACATGTTGTCGACAGTGAAAATGTAACCGTGGGAGAGCGGACACTTGTCGAGTATGCATTGAGACTTAAAGATGATGGAATGGATGTGGACGCCATTGTGGAAATCCTTAACACCGCGAAAAAGAACATCCGCGTCGTTGGTCTGCTTGATACGCTTGAATATCTTAAAAAGGGCGGAAGAATCTCCAAGGCGACCGCGCTTGTCGGCGGAATGCTGTCAATCAAGCCGGTTATTGCCATAGAGAACGGAGAAGTTGTCATGCTTGGAAAGGCAAGAGGCTCTAAGCAGGGCAATAATCTGCTCGTTCAGCAGATTGAGAAGGCGGGAGGCATTGATTTCTCCAAGCCGTATTATCTCGGATATGCAGGTCTTGACGACACACTTCTGCGCAAATATATAACCGACAGTGCGCACCTATGGGAAGAGCACGCCGATAAGCTTGACATAATGTCAGTCGGCGGTGCCATAGGAACACATGTCGGTCCGGGTGCCATCGCGGTTGCTTTCTTTGAGAAAAGCAACGTCTGATTAATAAAAACGCTGGATTTTTGTGAAGTCCAACTCTTCCTCTGCTTCCTGGGCTACACGCTTGTTGGTTATGGCGATGTGGTCGAGGTAAGCGATGAAGAGGTCGGAAACATCTAAAGAGTATTCCTCGGCGATGCGGTTGAGCTCAGGCATCATGATTGTGGTGTCCGGTATGCCGGGCTGGTCGTTGCGCTCGGTCTCAACGAAGTCATCGATTCTCTTCATAAGTGCTAATTTTGTATTGGTATCAAGTTCTTTCATGATTATCCTCCATAGCGTAGGTTTATAATAGTATATAGTATAGCACAAGGCTTTTTAAAGTCAATGTGCATAGGATAAAGATAAGATGTAAGGTGTATTTATGAAAAAAAAGCAATTTATCTGGAATATGCTCGGAAGCGGGATATATTCACTTGCAACCGTTATATTTGTTATGCTTGCCAAAAGACTTGTAGGTGAGGAGGCGGGTGCAAAATTCTATATGGCATTTACAACGGGGCAGATGCTTCTGACAATAGGCTATTTTGAGATAAGACCGTTTCAGGTGACCGATGTAAGGCAGCAGTACAAGGCTAAGGAGTACTTCGGGTTCAGAATGCTCAGCAGTGCGGCGATGCTTGTGTGCGCCGTTTTGGTAGGAATAATCTATGTCGTGAACGGAAGAGCCGATGCGGCGGGCTTCATGCTCATCATCACAATGTGCTTTTTGAAGATGTTCGACGGAATTGCGGATGTGTTCGAGGGCGAGTTTCAGCGGAATGACAGAATCGACATATCGGGAATGTCCATGGCATTCAGGACGCTGGCTGTTATGGCGACGTTTTCGCTTGTTGCGTGGGTGACGAGAAACATATATGCCGCTTCGGCAGCTGCGGCACTGACGGGGCTTGTTGGAGTTGCGGCTGTTGCGCTCGTGTGGAGCAGACGCTTTGAGAAGCTCTCGGTATCGTTTGACAGGGAAAAAATGAAATCGCTGTTTGGAAGCACGATACTTCTCTTTATCGGCTCGGCGATGTGCATGTGGCTGTGGAACGGCACAAAGTATGTGGTCGAGTGGACTCTGACGGACAGGGATACCTTGGCTTACGGAATTGTATTTATGCCGACAATGGTTATCAATCTGGGGAGCAGTTTTGTGTTCAAACCGATGCTTACTACGCTTGCAAGGCATTACGAACAGGGAGACAGCAGAGCATTTGCCAAGCTTGTCGCGGTTCTCGTGGCGATTGCGGTCGGAATCACGGTCGTGACGTTCGGTGCGGGAGCATGGCTTGGAATACCTGTGCTGTCATGGCTCTACGACCTTGAGCTTGCACCGTACAAATCGGTTATGCTTGTCCTCATAGCGGCGGGCGGATTTAATGCGGTCAGCATTCTTTTCTACTATGCGCTCACCGTGATGCGACTCCAGAAGGAGATTTTTGCGGGATACACGATAACATTTATTGTGTCCGTGATTCTGCCTGTAGTTATGGTCAGGTCAATGGGAATTGCAGGGGCAGGAATGGCATATCTGATAGTGATGATGCTTCTTACGGTAATTTTCGGTGGGATGTTGTTTGTGAAACTTAAAAAGAGGGGATAAAAAAGGAGGAGGGCTGATACAGATATCAGCCCTTTATTATGAAAAAAATTCTTAAGTACTTATGTCCTTAATCATTTATCTTTATGAAACCTATTATATTGTGGATAAGTGAAGAAAACGTGTTAATCCTGTGAAGGTTTGTTTAATTTAAAATGAACGATTTGTGAACAACGAATTTTTTTCTTACTCCTTCTGTGGATAAAATTTACCTGTTTTATACAGTCTCAGGCTCCGGGTAGTCAACACCGAATGTGTCAACGGTTACGGATTCGATAACCTGTGTCTCCATAGGACGGTCACTCCAGTCTGTAGGCGTCTCCGCTATTGCGTTTACAACGTCCTGACCTTCTATAACCTTGCCGAATGCGGCGTAAGCACCGTCAAGGTGAGGTGCTGCAGCGTGCATGATGAAGAACTGTGAGCCTGCTGAGTCAGGATCCATGGCACGCGCCATAGAGAGAACTCCAGGTGTGTGCTTTAAATTGTTCTCAAAGCCGTTCTGTGAGAACTCGCCCTTGATTGAGTAGCCCGGGCCGCCCATGCCTGTTCCGTCAGGACATCCGCCCTGAATCATGAAGCCGCTTATTATGCGGTGAAATATAAGTCCGTCGTAGAAGCCCTTCTTGACGAGACTGATAAAATTATTGACCGTATTAGGTGCAGTCTCAGGATAGAGCTCTGCCTTGATTGTGCCGCGTCCGGCAACCGTGAATGTTACAACTGGATTCTGTGCCATTGAAATATTCCTCTCTTTGCTTTATTATTTAACATATTACAATTATAAATTTCAGAGGTGTTTAAGTCAATGGATAACAATTATCTGTTTAATACCGTTGTATTAATTTTTAATAAACTCAATGAGGATATCAATGCATATATAAAGACCTCGCATTCGGAGGGGCTTAAAGTAATGCTGTATGTGCGCGGTGAGGAAAGCTTTGGTGCGGGTGATGTTATTCCGGATGATGTGAAAAAAAGATTCGGCGGCGGGGATACATCGGAGATACTTGCCGTAACTGACGATGCGGACGCGGCGCGTGCCTTGAGAGAGATTGGTATTGCCGTGACGGGTTATCAGGCACAGGGAGAGCCGCTCGTTCATTTTCCGGTAAACTATGTCGTGAGCGAGCTTTCGATGGTCGAGGACGACTACTTCAATCTTATATACATGAGAGCGCATAATATTCCGCTTCTGATTGCCCGCACCGACAGAACACTCATAAGGGAGATGACGGTTGATGATCTTCCGGCGATGTATGGACTATATTCTGATGCGGCGGTTGCAAGGTGGGTTGAACCGCTCTATGAGTATGAGAAAGAACTTGAGTTTACCAAGGCATATATAGAGAACGTCTATTCATTCTACGGGTACGGTCTGTGGCTTGTGTTTGACGGAAAAACGGGTGGACTTATAGGGCGTGCCGGGATAAGCACGAGGGAGATTGATGGTGAAAAACGCTGTGAACTCGGATATATCATAAGGGGAGACAGGCAGAGACAGGGAATAGGATTTGAGGTCAGCACGGCGGTGATTGAATACGCGGCTGATTGTCTGATGATAGATGAATTGTGGCTGTGCATCGAAAAGGATAATACAGCATCGATTGGACTGGGGAAAAAATTGGGATTTACACTGTACGGCAGCAGTGTATGTGACGGAAAGGACTGCTGCCTGTACAGAAAGAAACTTATTCGTAATCAATGATATTTTCAAGGAATGTTACGCAGTTGTCGACATGAGGTGCGTTGACGACGATTGAGAACATAGGGTGTTCGGTGCTGAGTACGAGAGCATCGGTTATAAACGGCAGATCATTAAGGTCTACACCGACGGCTTTTTCTTCGCCGCTCTCACCGTCCGTGAAATATACGAGGCGGTCGGAAACCTTCGCGAGAAGCTCCTCAGGGAGAACCTCTGTGAGGTCTAAAAGGTAACCTGAGTTTGCCCATGTCTTTGTGAAGAGCTCGTCACCGATGTAACAATCGCTGCTCTTTGCGGCGATGAGAATGTTGAGCTTCTGTGAGGAGGTGTAGGTCTCCTCGGTGAACTGGTCGGGATCTATGGTGTAGTAGCCGTCCACGCTGACTCTGTCCTTGTCGCCGTCGATGCCGAGCCAGTCCGTGAGCCTGCGCTCAAGTATGCCCGTATCGTCCTTTAAATCCAAGGATATACAGTTGACGTAAGATACATATAGACTGGTGTTGTAATTGTTTGCCTTTATTGAGCGGACAAGTGATATCACGGCTATGGTTCCGATTATAACTGCAAGAATCGGTATTTTATAGTAGTCCCATATATATGATGCCTTTCCCTTAAAGCCTTTTTGGTTCTTTATTTTCTCGCGTTCCTTTTTAGCACGGACGGAGAACTTGTCTGTGAAGCCTGATGCCATAACTATCCTCGTTTCTGAAACTTTTAATTTCTTTAATTGTTTTGATACTTACTAAATATAGCATAATAATCGCCTTTTGTAAGTCCTTTTATGAAAATTTAATAATGATTAATTTGATTTTTACAGGTAGTTACAGTATAATATTTTTTAGGCATTTTTGCCGGAAAAAGAATATAAAGAGAGGTAGAACATGAGCAGGATTTTTGATGCGGATAATGCTTTTTTCCGCTTTATGGGAAGGGTTGCCGATACATTAATATTGAATATATTTTTCTTGATAACATCGCTTCCGATTGTAACGATGGGAGCGTCGTATACAGCGATGTACTATTACTGTACGAAGGCGGTTGCCAATGAGGAGGGCTACCTTTGGAAGAGTTACTGGAAGTCCTTTAAGACGAACTTCGTTCAGGGATTTTTGATGGAAGTATTTTTCGTGATTGTCGGTGCGATACTTTATATCGATATTAAGTATCTCTACGGAAGAATAACCGACGGAGGCGGAATCGGATGGAGAATCCTCTTTTTCATAGTTATCGGTATGGCGGTGCTTGCGATTCTCACGTTTATGTATGCGTTTCCGATTTTGTCGAGATTTGATAATACGACCTTCAAAATTATCAAGAATGCTGCGTTTATGTCAATAAGACATCTTCCTCAGACGGTGCCTCTTCTGCTTATACTCGGCGTTGCAGTGCTTATCGGATATCTTATGTGGCCTGTATCAATGTTGTTCGTGGTCGGTGCGTGGGTGTACATAAGTTCAATCTTCTTCCAAAAGGTTTTGGACCGATATATGCCTAAGGATGAGCACTATGACGAGGACTACTATCTCGGCAACGGTGAGAATGCAGACAATACCGCAGACATGGGCGATGACTCGAAGGAAAACAATCAGGACGCGGGCGACGGTAATTAATTAAGTCTGAAGCTTCGTAAGTGCCTGTATTTTAAGGGCTGACTTAAGATTATTATCAAAAACTTAAAAAAATATAAAAATTTGTGTTGACATTCAAAAACATAGATGCTATACTCCAACACATCAAGCAAAGGCGCTTTGGGTAGAACCCAAGGTGCCTTTTTTCGTTGCAGGAAATCATGTTTCACTGTACACGAAAAAAGAAAAGGAGGAAGAATTATGGAAGAAGTAATGAGTGAATTGTATGGAGTGTGGTTCCTCATCGGTGCTGCGCTGGTATTCTGGATGCAGGCGGGTTTTGCAATGGTCGAGACCGGATTTACGAGAGCAAAGAACGCGGGTAACATCCTCATGAAGAACCTGATGGACTTCTGTATAGGTACAGTGGTGTTCATCCTTATAGGTTTCAGCCTTCTCTTAGGAGAGGATCTTGTCGGACTTATCGGTAAGCCGGGATTCGATATTTTTACATCGTATGAGAATTTCGACTGGTCCAACTTCGTATTCAACCTTGTATTCTGTGCCACAACGGCAACAATCGTATCGGGAGCGATGGCAGAGAGAACCAAGTTTCTTTCCTACTGCATCTACTCCGCAGTAATATCCGCTCTCATTTATCCTATCGAGGCACACTGGGTATGGGGCGGCGGCTGGCTCGCTCAGATGGGCTTCCATGATTTTGCAGGTTCCACATGTATCCACATGGTAGGTGGTACCGCAGCCATCATCGGAGCAAAGATTCTCGGACCTCGAATCGGTAAGTTCACCAAGAACGAGAAGGGCGAGATTGTCAAGGTAAACGCTTTCCCGGGACACAATCTTCCAATCGGTGCACTCGGTGTATTCATTCTCTGGCTCGGCTGGTACGGCTTCAACGGTGCCGCAGCACAGTCGGTTGCAGAACTTGGTTCAATCTTCGTTACAACAACAATCGCACCTGCCATTGCAACGGTTGTGTGCATGATTTTTACTTGGGTTAAATATGGTAAGCCTGATGTCTCAATGTGTCTTAACGCTTCACTTGCAGGTCTTGTTGCAATCACGGCAGGCTGTGATGTGACGGATGCACTCGGAGCCATCATTATAGGAGCAGTTTCAGGTGTGCTCGTTGTATTCGGTGTATGGCTTCTCGATTACAAGTTACATATTGATGATCCTGTAGGCGCGGTTGCCGTTCACTTTATGAATGGTATCTGGGGAACAATAGCAGTAGGACTCTTTGCAACAGATACGGCACCTGCCTTTGCAAGAGGCATCGGCGACGGTGTGAACTTCGGTGCCAACCAGATTGCGGGGAAAGGACTTTTCTACGGCGGAGGCTTTAGCCAGTTAGGACTTCAGCTTCTCGGAATGGTTGCGATACTTGCGTTTGCGGGTGTCACACTCACGATTACTTTCCTTATTATAAAGGCAACAATCGGACTTCGAGTATCTGAGGAGGAGGAAATCCTCGGACTTGACGCAACAGAGCACGGACTTCCTTCAGCTTATGCAGGCTTCAGCCTTATGGATATTTCAAACACAATGACGATGGAAGCAAACGAGAACACGGATCTTGGCGTGAGCGACTACGATAAGGCATCGGATGCTCAGAAGGCTGCTGCGGTCAAGGTTGTTGAACCTGCTGCGACTGTATCGCCTACCGGAATTTACAAGGTATCAATCATCACCAAGCTTGCAAGCTTCGAGAAGCTCAAGAAAGCACTCAATGACCTCGGTGTCACAGGCATGACGATGACACAGGTTATGGGCTGCGGCATCCAGAAGGGTGCGGGCGAGATGTATCGTGGCGCTGAGATTGATGCGACACTTCTTCCTAAGGTTAAGATTGAGGTCGTTGTAAGCAAGATTCCTGTTGCATCTGTTATTGAGACTACCAAGAAGGCACTCTACACAGGACATATCGGAGACGGTAAGATTTTCGTATACAATGTGGATCAGGTAGTTAAGGTTCGTACAGGCGAGGAAGGCTTTGCAGCACTTCAGGATGTCGAATAAATAAGCTTCATAGACCGAAAGGTCTGCCAATATAATACTCCTTTAAAAGATAAATGAAAACGGAGCCGCGTCTAGCGTGGCTCCGTTTTGGTTTGCGTATATATTATTTTGCGGTATTGCTTCCGTATACCTTTGGAAAAGCCTGATACAGCTTGATGCAGTAATATATGCATAGCATAAAGGTCACGACAACGGTTATGCTCGGGATAGGCTGCTTGAAGGTCACGGCACATACGAAATGAGCCATGACGAATACACCCATGAGAATCCAAGGGGTGTTAAGACCGAGCTTCACGAAATTAATCTTTGCCTTCTTTGCATCAAGAAGTATTCCCTCGGTAAAATAATGTGTCACATAGATAAAATATATAGTGGCGATACCCATTGCTATAAGTCTCACGACGGTTGAGGTTGAAGCTTTAAACAAGCCTGTCTCCGGCACGAACACGGCGAGCTTCATGATAACGTAAGCTACGGTCATCTTCTTTAACGACTTGTATGCAACCTTGAAATGATTGTTCTCATCGTGCATAAAAGGCTTTATCCCGAGAAATAGAAGGATTATGGATATAAAGCCAAGGACCGGGATAAGATAATCTAAGACATACAGTATGAATGCTGCAATAACATATTTCAGCGCAAGCTCCCTGTCGGGATGTAGATATTTGTCTGCCATATTGCAAAACCTCTCTTTTTTGTTAGTCAAATGGTAGTATACCACATTGAGCACCAAATGTATAATTAAAAAAACATAAATATGTATTGCATTTGAACGGTATATTGTATACAATGAAAAAACAATAAAATATTATTCAGAAGGAGAATATCACATGAAGAACTTTTTTAAGAGACTTAGTCTTTGCTGTGTGGTAGTAACGGTACTTTCTGCTGCACTGACAGGTTGTGCGGGCGGCAAGAGAGGAGAGAACCCTTCGGATAGTGTTTCCGAGACCACCGGAACAGCAGTTGCCGGCGGCGAGGTTGTTGTAGGAATACAGCAGGATATCGATAGTCTTGACCCACATTTAGCAGTAGCGGCAGGAACAAAAGAGGTACTGTTTAACATTTTCGAGGGACTTGTGGTCTCTGATGAGAATGGCAACGTGAAGCCTGCGGTAGCAGAGGATTATACCATTTCAAATGACGGACTTACCTATACCTTCAAGCTGAGGGATGGAATCAAGTTCTCAGATGGTACACCGGTGACTGCCGAGGATGTGAAGTATTCAATTGAAAGATGCTCAGGTCTTCTTGACGGAACACCTCTTGTAAAAGCACTTTCAATAATATCAAGTGTTGAAATTGCGGACCGGTCTACTATCAATATCGTCCTCTCGGAGGCTAATTCGGAGATTATCTACTACTTAACGGCAGACATTATCCCGGCATCATCGAGTGAAACAGGCGAGATTATAGGAACCGGTCCTTTTAAGATTGATTCCTACGTTCCACAGGAGGGAATCGTGCTCTCAAGGAACGAGTATTACTGGCAGGAGGGACTCCCGTATCTTGACAAGGTTACCTTCAAGGTTGTGGCAAGTGCTGAGTCAGCCATGATGGAGCTTCAGGCGGGAAGCATCGACATTTATCCGTATCTCACGGATGATCAGGCAAATGAGCTCTCGGCTTCCTTTAATATAGGAAGTAACGGCTCAAATGTCATTCAGGCATTATATCTGAACAACGCTGTCGCACCGTTTGACGATGTGCGCGTAAGACAGGCACTCTGCTATGCGGTTGACAGAGATGCGATTAACGAATTTATTTTTGGCGGCAGAGGACAGGTTATCGGAACGAGCATGGTTCCGGGCTACGACTGCTTCGTTGACACAGGCTATGAGCACGACGTTGAGAAGGCGAAGGAGCTGCTCACGGAAGCGGGCTATCCTGACGGATTCTCAATGGACATCACCGTGCCGTCGAATTACCAGATGCACGTTGACACGGCGCAGGTTATCGTTGAGCAGTTAAAGGAGGTCGGAATTACGGCATCCATAAAGAAAGTTGACTGGTCAACATGGCTCGAGGATGTCTACAAGGGCAGAAACTTTGAGAGTACCGTGTGCGGTATCGCAGGCTCACTCACGCCAAGCTATCTCCTCGTGAGATACCAGTCCGACGCTAAGAACAATTTCGTCGGTTACAGCAACGAGAACTTTGACATATTATATAAGAAGATTTCCACTTCACTTGACAGTGAGGAGATCACGGAAGGCTACAGACAGCTTCAGACAATGCTCCATGAGGATGCGGCTTCGGTGTACACCGTTGTGCCTCCTGTTCTCATCGCGTTTAACAAGAAGCTTGCAGGCTACCGCTTCTATCCTATCTATGTGCAGGATATGAAGTATGTTTACTGGACGGAGTAGAATACAGAATGAAATACATTTTAAAGAAGCTTTTAACTCTCATACTTACACTTTTTCTCATCTCGATTCTGGTGTTCCTGATTTTTCAGGTGATACCCGGAGATCCTGCGCTCTCGATTCTCGGTACCGAGGCGACTGAGGAGAAGGTGGAGGCACTGCGCGAGCAGTTAGGACTTAATGCTTCTATGCCGGAACGCTATGTGAACTGGCTCACAGGCGTTCTGACGGGCGATTTGGGCAGAAGTTACCGCTATCAGGAGAATCTCAACGAGCAGATGGCGGTGACGCGCCTCATATCGGGTAAGCTTCCGGTGACACTCACGCTTGCGGGACTGTCACTTCTGCTTATCATAGTTTTTTCAATTCCCATCGGCATACTTTGGGGAGGAACAAAGCACAGATGGGTCGACGGTGTGCTCAACGTGCTGTCTCAGTTTACGATGAGCATTCCATCATTTTTTCTGGGAATAATCATTATATATTTCTTCGGGCTCATCATGAGATGGTTTACGCCCGGAGGCTATGTGAGCTACAAAGAGGATTTTTGGGGATACATAAGATACATGCTTTTTCCCGCTATAACGGTGGCGATACCTAAGGTTGCCATGACTGCGAAGTTTCTTCGCAATTCGATAATCACGCAGCTAAAGTCCGACTATGTCAGGACGGCATACAGCAAGGGGGCGCGCAGGTGGCGTGTTCTGTTTGTGCATGTGTTGAAGAATGCGATGATTCCGGTCGTGACCTTTATAGGTGTCATTGCGGCGGAAATTGCAGCAGGAAGTATAGTTGTTGAGCAGGTGTTCGGGCTTCCGGGAATAGGAAGGCTTCTCGTGTCGTCAATCTCGACAAGGGATTATCCGGTGGTTCAGGCGCTTATGCTCTACATTGTGTCAGCGGTTGTGATAGTGTATTTTGTTGTTGATATTCTGTACAGATATATTGACCCGAGAGTTGAAGAACAGTGAAACGTATGAAAACTAAGAGAAAATCCGGTATGGGAGAGAAAAAAAGAAAGAGTGTATATCTCACGGCAGGAGCGGCAATAACTGCTGTTTTTGTCGTGCTGATGCTTGTCGGACTTATACATACTCCGTATTCTCCCAATGCCATGAACGCCTCAGAGAAGTTTATGGCACCGTCCTTTAAGCATATAATGGGTACGGACAATTTCGGAAGAGATATTTTCAGCAGAGTGTTAAAGGGAATAAGCATGACCGGACTTGTTGCGGTGTCGACCGTGGCGATAGGCGGAAGTATCGGAACGGTAATAGGTGCCGTCACGGGTTATTACGGCGGAATCGTCGATGAGATTGTAATGAGAGTCAACGATGCACTCAACGGATTCCCGAGCATACTGCTGGCACTCGTGATAGTGAGCATTGCGGGACCGGGAAAGTACAATGTCATAATAGCACTTGGAATCCTGTTCGTTCCGAGCTTTGCGCGCATTGTGCGAAGTGAGTACATAAGCCTTAAAGAGCGCGATTTTGTGAAGAGCGCAAGACTTATGGGTGCAGGGAACATGAGAATCATTTTCAGGCATATTTTTCCGAATGTGCTTCCGACACTTTTTGTCACAATAACTATAGGTTTTAACAATGCGGTTCTTGCGGAGGCGGGACTAAGCTACCTTGGAATAGGAATACAGCCGCCGGACGCGAGCCTCGGAAGCATGCTCTCGGATGCGCAGAGCTTTCTCTTTACGGCACCATGGTATGCGGTTATGCCGGGAATGACCATCGTGCTTTTTGTGCTCGGTTTTTCTCTTCTTGCCGAGGGTATCAGGGAGAGATCGTCGGAGGAGGAGATATGATGAAAGGGAACGGTGGTTTATGCTTGAGATAGAAAAGCTTACGGTACAGTTTGGCGGGAGAAGAGTTCTTTGTGATGTCAGCATGTCTGTGGAGCGCGGAGAGATTCTCGGAATAGTCGGTGAGTCGGGCTCGGGCAAGACGATGACGGCACTTTCGGTGATGGGGCTTTTAAATCCTGCGGCAGATATAGCCGGGGGCAGTATCAGGCTTGACGGCAGGGAACTCATAGGGCTCGATGAAAAGGCAATGTCACAGGTGAGGGGGAGTGAGATCGCAATGATTTTTCAGGAGCCTATGACAAGCCTCAATCCGACAATGAGAATAGGAAAACAGCTTGAGGAGGCAGTGCGCCTTCACGAAAAGGGAGTGTCACGCCCGGAGCTGAGGGAGCGCGCGCTGTCGGCACTTAAGGACGCAAGGCTTGAGCAGCCGGAGAGAGTGTACGCAAGCTATCCGCATGAACTTTCGGGCGGAATGCGGCAGAGAGTCATGATTGCGATGGGGACGATATGCAGACCGGGCTATCTTCTGTGCGATGAGCCGACGACGGCACTTGATGTGACGACGCAGAAGGGAATCATCGAGCTTATCAGACGGATGCAGACAGAATACAATATGGGTATCGTATTTATTACACACGATTTGAAACTGTTAAGAAATTTTGCTGACAGGGTTGTGGTGATGTGCAGGGGGAAGGTTGTTGAGCAGGGCACTGTTGAGGAGATTTTTGCAGCGCCTAAAGAGGAGTACACAAAAAAACTTATAGCCGCCATACCTGACAGAAATGCCGGAAAAAGAGCGGGTATGAATTAGATGAGGAATGCGATGGAACATATTCTTGAAGTAAAGAATCTTAATGTGTATTACAAGAGTGCTTCTAAAACGATTTTTGCCAAGGCATCAAAAAAACAGGTGTTGTACGATGTGAATTTTGATGTGAACGAGGGCGAGATATTCGGCATCGTGGGTGAGTCGGGTTGCGGCAAATCAACGCTCTCAAAGGCGATTCTCGGGATGAATAAGCTGTACGACGGGGAGATTATCCATCACTCCGAGAGACCGCAGATGATTTTTCAGGATCCGTATTCGTCGTTAAATCCGGCGTGGACAATCGGCAGAATACTGAAAGAACCGCTTATTCTATCGGGAGTTAAGGACAAGAGCGAGCTCTCAAGCAGGGTGGATGACATGCTTGTCCGCGTCGGGCTTGACGAGTCGTATTCACGCAGACACCCTTCACAGCTGAGCGGGGGGCAGAGGCAGAGGATAAGCATTGCGGCGGCACTCATAGCGAAGCCGCGCCTTGTGATAGCTGACGAGCCGCTGTCGGCGCTGGATGTGACGATACAGGCTCAGATTATGGAGCTTTTACTTGAGTTGAAAAAGGAGTTCGGGCTGACATATATATTCATATCGCATGACATCGATGTCGTGTATCAGCTCTGCGACCGCATCATGGTCATGAAGGACGGACATGTGGTAGAGTGCGGGGAGACGGAAGAACTTTTTTCTGCTCCGAAGGAAGCTTATACAAGGCAGCTGATAGAGGGATAAAAACCCTCAAAGCCTTGTAAAATGTAGGAATTTTATATATTTTAAAAAAAATTAAAAAAATTTCAAAAAAGTACTTGCATTTTCTAAAAAGCTGATATATAATACATCATGTTGTAGCGCAAGAGCGCAGTACACATTGGGCTATAGCCAAATGGTAAGGCACTGGACTCTGACTCCAGCATTTCCAGGTTCGAGCCCTGGTAGCCCAGTTAAAGGCATCACGTCAGCGTGATGCCTTTGTTGGTATAATAGGTCCGAGGGACTTTTACAACAATCTATGGAAACGTATCGAAGTGGCCATAACGAGCTTGACTCGAAATCAAGTTGTCGGGCAACCGGCACGCGGGTTCGAATCCCGCCGTTTCCGTTTGCGTCGAGCACATTATGGGAGACTGTAATGTGCTCTTTTTTTACAATATATGGTCAAGGAGGAATTTTATGTACAGCTATGATGCACGAATAAGGTACTCTGAGTGTTCAAGCGACAGACAGCTCACGCTTCCCGCACTTATCAATCTGTTCCAGAACTGCTCGTCCTTTCATTCCGAGGATGCGGGCGTCGGCATAGATTATGTGGCAGAACGCGACGGGGCATGGTTTTTGCTCAACTGGCAGATTGACATTGAGAGACTTCCGTCTTTCTGTGATAAGGTCAGGGTGTGCACGGTGCCTTACGAGTTTAAGGGCTTTTACGGCAGCCGTAATTTCTGGCTCGAGGATGAGAACGGCAATATGCTCGTGAAGGCAGCCTCGCTTTGGTCGTACATGAATATTAAGACACTCAGACCTATGAAGCCCGACGCTGAGCAGATAGAGCACTACGGGCTCGGAGAAAAGCTCGACATGGAATATCTTCCGCGCAAGATAGCGCTCCCTGAGGGACTCAAAGAGGAGCAGCCGATAGATGTCAGGGCGGATATGATCGACACGAACAAGCATGTAAACAATGGACAGTATATCAATATAGCGATGGCTCTTTTTGAGCAGAATGAGCCCGGGAAGGCAGGAAAACCCGTGAAACGCCTGCTCGCCGAGTACAAGAAGTCGGCGGTTATGGGCGATACCTTCCAACCTTACACGGGTTGGCAGGACGGCAGATACTATGTATGCCTGAGGGATGGCGGCGGCAATGTCAATGTGATTGTCGTGTTTGAGCAGTGACAAAAGAATGGAGGATTACAATGATTAGAATCGGTGAGGTTCAGGATTTAAGTATAGTAAAAAAGACGGATTTCGGAGTTTACCTCGGCGACGAGGAGGAGCGCGTGCTTCTTCCGAGAAAGCAGGTTCCTGAGAATGCGCAGATAGGGGATACGGTTACCGTGTTTATCTACAGGGATTCGCAGGACAGACTGCTCGCTACCACCAACAAGCCGGCGCTCGTTCTCGGTGAGGTGGCAAGACTTGAGGTTAAGGACACCGGAAAAATCGGTGCATTCCTCGACTGGGGACTTGAGAAGGACCTTTTCCTGCCGTTCAAGGAGCAGACCTACAGGGTTCATCCGGGCGATAACTGCCTTGTTGCACTCTATGTCGACAAGAGCAGCAGACTTTGCGCGACCATGAATGTCTATAAGTATCTCAAGACTACAACTCAGTACAAGCGCGGCGATATGGTGAGCGGAACAGCTTACCAGTACATCGAGAAGTTCGGAATGTATGTGGCTGTCGATGATATGTACCAGGGACTCATCCCTAAGAAGGAGTGCTACGGAGTACTCAATGTGGGTGAGAAGCTTAACGGACTGCGTGTCACCAACGTGACGGCGGACGGAAGGCTTGAGCTTGCGGTTCGTGAGGTGGGTTATCTTCAGAGAGATGATGATGCAGCGAAGATTCTCGAGACGATAGAGGAGTTCGACGGAGTTCTTCCTTTCAGCGACAAGGCATCGCCTGAGGTCATCAAAAGAGAGCTCGGAATGAGCAAGGCTTCTTTTAAGAGAGCGGTAGGCAAGCTCTTGAAGGAGGGAAAGTTAGAGCTCTCCGAGACATCGATAAGACTGAAATAAAAATAAGGCATCGGAAATACATGGCATATCGTATTTCCGGTGCCTTATGCTTTTTGCTAAACCATTACGTCGATGTTCGCGCCGAGATTAGGATTGACGGACATCTCCATCATCTTCTTGATGCCGTCGCCCATATCCTCGATTGTATCAAGATTCTTAGCGAGAACTGCTATGCCGACCTGTGAGTTGACATCCGCGAGGCTCATGCTTGCTGAAAGTGCTGCTATATCCATAGAATACACCTCCTATTTATAAAATATAGTTTTACACTGTCTGATTAATTTATAGCATAATTAACAAAAATAAACAAGTCTTTGCATAAAAAAAGCAATATAAGCCTTATTTTTTGTATAAAGTGCAATAAAAAAGCAAATAATAACATGTCTATATGCAAAATCAACAAAATAAGGTGTTGATTTTCGGCTATTTGGGGTATGGCATTTAAACAAGCATTATTGTAGAATGGTGATAGTGAAAAACGGAAAAACTTTTAGGAGGTATTATAATGGCTAGTTTATCACTTAAAAACGTTTGTAAAGTATATCCAAACGGATTCGTTGCAGTTAAGGATTTCAACCTTGACATTGAAGATAAGGAATTCATCATTTTCGTAGGACCTTCAGGTTGTGGTAAGTCTACAACACTTCGTATGATCGCAGGACTTGAGGAGATCAGCTCCGGTGAGCTTTGGATCGGTGACAAGCTTGTTAACGATGTAGAGCCTAAGGACAGAGATATCGCGATGGTATTCCAGAACTACGCTCTCTACCCACATATGTCAGTTTATGATAACATGGCATTCGGTCTTAAGTTAAGAAAGGTTCCTAAGGCAGAGATCGATAAGGCTGTTCATGAGGCTGCTAAGATTCTTGATATCGAGCATCTCCTTGATCGTAAGCCTAAGGCTCTTTCAGGTGGTCAGAGACAGCGTGTTGCCATGGGTCGTGCTATCGTTCGTCAGCCTAAGGTATTCCTCATGGATGAGCCTCTCTCCAACCTCGATGCTAAGTTAAGAGTACAGATGAGAATTGAGATTTCCAAGTTACATCAGAGACTCCAGACAACAATCATCTACGTAACACATGACCAGACAGAGGCTATGACACTTGGTACAAGAATCGTAGTTCTCAAGGATGGTATCATTCAGCAGGTTGATACACCACAGAACCTTTACAACCTTCCACAGAATGTATTCGTAGCAGGATTCATTGGTTCTCCACAGATGAACCTTATCGATGCTAAGCTTGTTAAGAACGGTGATGATATGGTTCTTATGTTCGGCAGCAACTCTGTTAAGTTACCTAAGTCTAAGGCTGAGAAGCTTGGCGCTTACGTTGACAAGACAGTTATCATGGGTATCCGTCCTGAGGATCTCAACGATACAGAGATGTTCATCGCATCTTCACCTGACAGCGTAATCGAGGCTGAGATTCGTGTATACGAGTTACTTGGTGCAGAAGTTTACCTTTACTTCGACATTGAGGACAAGAGCTGCACAGCAAGAGTTAACCCTCGTACAACAGCTCGTCCTGGTGACAAGATTAAGCTTGCTCTTGATATGTCTAAGCTTCATCTCTTCGATAAGGATACAGAGTTAGTAATTCCTTGCTAATTATCTGTTACATATCGACGGCGGAGTCGCCACAGATGTGAATTAAGTGTGAATAATTGAGGAAATACACTAAAAATGGTGTATTTCCTCTTTTTTTTTTCGTAAAATTGTTTTACAATAGAAAGTGTTGAATTATAACCATTTTTAAATACGGAAAGTAGAGGTTACTGTATGATTTCAAATCAGATTTTACAGAATACGATTGAGGGTCTGAAATCAATAACCAGAATTGATTTGTGCATAATGGACACAGAGGGAAAGACTCTTGCGACCACATTCCCTGAATCGGACGGATATGAGGAGGCTGTATTAAGCTTTGCAGGCTCACCGGCAGACAGTCAGGTTATACAGGGATACCAGTTCTTTAAGGTTTTTGATGACAAGCAGTTAGAATATGTGCTTCTCGCCAAGGGCGGAAGTGATGATGTGTATATGATAGGTAAGATTGCCACATTCCAGATTCAGAATCTTCTTGTTGCATACAAGGAGAGATTTGATAAGGATAACTTTATTAAGAACCTGCTGCTTGACAATCTTCTGCTTGTCGATATTTACAACAGGGCGAAGAAGCTCCACATTGACACGGATGTGAGAAGGCTTGTATTTATCGTAGAGACGAAGCATGAGAAGGACAACAATGCGCTGGAGACGCTCAGAACTCTCTTTGCATCCAAGGCAAAGGATTTCATAACGGCGGTTGACGAGAAGAATATCATTATCGTGAGGGAATTGAAGCCTAATGAGGGCTACGATGAAATGAATCAGGTCGCTCTCACTGTGCTTGACACGCTCAATTCCGAGGCAATGAGCAAGGTACATATTGCTTATGGAACCATCGTGAATGAGATTAAGGAAGTTTCCCGTTCATACAAGGAAGCGAAGATGGCACTCGACATCGGCAAGATTTTCTACGGTGACAGAAATGTTGTTTCGTACTCGAAGCTTGGCATCGGACGACTCATTTATCAGCTCTCCATGTCACACTGCAAGATGTTCATCAAGGAGATTTTTGGCGGACAGAATCCGGATGACTTTGATGAGGAGACTCTCACAACAATCAATAAGTTTTTTGAGAACAGCCTCAATGTGTCAGAGACATCAAGACAGCTTTTCATACATCGTAATACGCTTGTGTACCGTCTTGACAAGATTCAGAAGAATACAGGGCTTGATTTAAGAGTGTTTGATGATGCGATTACATTTAAAATAGCACTTATGGTTCGCGATTATATGAAATATATGGAATCACTTGATTATTGATTGCATGTCAGTATATAATGGTAATATCGAGGTCGGCAAATATAGACCATAAATTGGAAAAACCGGTATTACCGGGAAAAAGCATAAGAATTAATGGGAGGCATAAGAGACATGCTTATATTGGAAAATGTATGCAAGACATACTCGACCGGCTTCCCGGCACTTAATAATATCAGCCTTCGCGTTGAGAAGGGCGAATTTGTATTTATTGTCGGGCAGAGCGGTGCAGGAAAATCTACACTTATTAAGCTGCTGCTTAAGGAGTTGGAACCGACGTCAGGACATATATTTATTAACGGCAAGAACCTTGGAAGAGCCAAGAGAAGAGAACTGCCGATGATAAGAAGAGATATGGGAGTTGTGTTTCAGGATTTCAGACTTTTGGAAGATAGAAATATATATGATAATATAGCGTTTGCACAGAAGGTTGTGGAGGCTCCGAACAGACGGATCCGTTCGGAGGTGCTTTCCATGCTTTCTATGGTTGGACTGCTCGAGAAGTATAAGAATTATCCGTCACAGCTTTCGGGTGGAGAGCAGCAGAGAGCGGCGATTGCAAGGGCACTCATCAACAAGCCGGAGATACTTCTTGCGGATGAACCGACCGGTAATCTTGACAACGCCAATTCATGGGAAATCATGAAGCTTCTCGACGAGGCGAACCAGCGTGGAACCACGGTTGTCGTGGTGACGCACAACATGGATTTGGTTCAAGCCATGAAAAAAAGAGTAATCACTATCGATCACGGCGAGATTGTCGCGGATGAGAAATGGGGGGATTACGGCTATGAAGATTAGTTCGCTTGGATACTGCATTAAGCAGGGATTTAAGAATATATACAGGAACCGGCTTTTCTCACTGGCCTCCGTGGCAACTATGGCGGCTTGTATTTTTTTGTTCGGGATATTTTTCTGCGTGGCAAAGAACGTGTCCTATATGGTGACAGAGGTTGAGAAGAATACCTGCCTTACGGTGTTTTTTGACGTGGGAACATCGGATGCGAGAATTGAATCGATTGGAAAGACCATACAGCAGATGGAGAATGTGACACTCATAGAGTATACATCGCCCGAAGAAGCATGGGAGAAATACAAGGTTAAATATTTTGGAGACAGAATGGACTTGGCAGATGGATTTGAACAGGACAATCCTCTTGCCAACTCAGCGTCATACACGGTATACCTCGACAGCGCAGATGCACTTGCCACGGTTGCAGCGAGTGTTGAGAATATAGACGGAGTGCGTTCGGTAAAGCGTTCAGAGATTACAGCCAATTCTCTTACCGATGTCAGCGGGCTGGTCAGCATGATTTCGCTCACAATGATTATTGTGCTCTTTTTTGTAGCGCTTTTCCTTATTGGAAATACGGTATCTGTAGGTATCGCGGTGCGCAAAGAGGAGATTGCGATTATGAAGCTTATCGGAGCAAAAAACGGCTTCGTCAGGGCACCGTTTATAGTAGAAGGCGTTGTTATTGGTTTTGTCGGGGCGATGCTCCCGATGATTGTTATTTATTACCTGTATGAGAATGTAGTTTACTATATCATCAACAGATTTACATTTTTATCAAATATACTTGCGTTTCTTCCGGTCAAGACCGTGTTTGCTACCTTGGTGCCTGTTGCGGCAATTCTCGGTATAGGAATAGGTTTTCTCGGAAGCTATACAACACTTCGCAAGCATCTTAAAGTATGATGGGGAAAGTAATTTCGGGAGGGATGAACTTGAAGAGTAAGATTTTGAAAAGGTTTTTGTTCGCGGTGGTACTTCTTGTGCTGCTTCCGATGAAACCGGACGAATTTCAGGCGATTACAGAGGATGATGTTAAGAGGGCTGAGAGAGAGCTGCAGGCGGCACAGGAGCAGGAGCAGGCACTTGAAAGCCAGCTCAATGAGCTGAACAACAATATTTCCGATACCAAGTCATATATTAACCAGGTTGACGGATGGATATCGGATGTGACACTGCAGATTTACAATCTCAATCAGGATATAGAGGCTAAACAGGCTGAGATAGACGCAAAACAAGCTCAGATTGATGTCACGCTTGCGGCTATTGAGACCGTGACTGCGAATATTGCGCAGACAAAGATTGATTTGGCGGATGCACAGCAGACCGAGGCCGATCAGTATGCTTCGATGAAGCTGAGAATACAGTATATGTATGAGAACGGTGACGAAAGCTTTCTTGACATTCTTTTCTCATCCGACAGCATGGTTGATTTCCTCAACAATGCCGAGTACATATCGGAGATTTCCAAGTATGACAGACAGAAGCTGATTGAATACGGGGAGACTAAGGAGCAGGTTACAACACTTTTAGCTGATCTGGAGACTCAGAACAGTGAGCTTGAAGCACAGAATGAGCTGTATGAGTCACAGCTTGCTGAGCTTGAGAGCCAGAAGGCTGTACTTGATGCCAACATGGAGGCACAGGAGGTGCTTCAGGCTACATATACTGAGCTGTATGACTCGAAGAACAGGGAGTTGAGCAACCTCGAGACCGAGCAGAGCAATACTGAGGAGCTCAAACGACTTGCCGAGCAGGAGGTCGAGGATCAGAAGAAGCTCGTTGAGGACGCGAGAGCGCAGTATGCGGCATGGCTCGCCGAGCAGGCAAGGCTCAATCAGGATGCCGACGCGGCTGTAGCAGCCAAGCTTGCCGAGATTAATGTCACAGGTTTTACATGGCCTGCTCCGGGATATAATAGAATTACATCACAGTTCGGAATGCGTATGCACCCGATTCTCGGATACGAGAAGCTCCATGACGGCACGGACATTTCGGGAGCCGGAATCAACGGAACGCCTATTGTTGCGGCTTACGGCGGAACCGTAATTCTCGCCCAGAGCTACTGGGGCTACGGAAACTGTGTAAAGATAGATCACGGCGGCGGTGTTGTTACATTGTATGCACATGCTTCTGCCATTCTTGTGTCTGTGGGACAGCAGGTTAATGCGGGAGACACGATAGCGCTTGTTGGAAGTACAGGTAATTCAACGGGACCACATCTCCATTTTTCTCTTATTATTAAGGGTGAATTTGTAAATCCGCTTGATTATGTGACAGTTCCGCGTTACTAAATGGCATGGCAGGTTATATGCCGGTGCCGGAAATGAGGATTATATATGGATATTAGGAATGAGAATCTTTCACCAACCGAAAAAAAGAAAAACAGCGGCTTTCTTAAGGGAATTGCCGTTGGAATGTTATCAGCGGTGCTTGTAATGGCGGTGCTTGCAGGATGCAGCGGAATATCTTCGCTTATCGGACCGGGTTCGGATTATAAGAATCAGGTTAAGGAGAGTTCTGCCGAGGAAAGTGAGACGGCTGATACGACGGAAACAAAGGTCAATAAAAAGAGCACGGGTGAGACGACAAAGGCGACTTACGGAAAATATAAGCCGGTAAGCCCACAGCTCACCGATGAGGTTATCGAGAAAATAGATACGCTTATGCAGGTGATTGATTACTATTACCTGTATGACTATGACGAAGATGAGATGATAGATGCAATCTACAAGGCTGTCATGGATTCGCTCGGAGATCCGTATTCTTTATATTACACTGAGGATGAGTACAACTCATTTTTGGAGAGTTCATCAGGTTCGTATTGCGGAATCGGTGTTGTCGTTCAGCAGAATATAGAGACCGGAATTGTAACGGCTGTCAGACCGTATGAGAACTGCCCGGGTTATGAGGCAGGCATCAGACCGGGAGATTTGGTACTTGCGGTAAACGGCACGGAGATAACGGGAATGGATTTGAATGCCGCGGTTGCGCTTATCCGCGGGGAGGAAGGAACTACCGTTACAATTACTCTTCAGCGTGAGGATGAGGTGTTTGATGTCGAGGTAACAAGACGTCAGATAGATGTGGAGACTGTTACCTACAGAATGCTCGATGATAATATAGGATATATCCAGGTTGATGAGTTTGATGAAGTCACCGCAAAGCAGTTTTCGTCGGCATTCGACGCACTTACGGCACAGGGAATGGAAGCACTGGTTGTGGATATCAGAAACAATCCGGGCGGACTTCTCAATATTGTTGTCGATATGCTTGATGATATACTTCCTGAGGGAGTTATCGTCTCGGTAAAGGATAAGAACGGCGTTGCACAGGAGTACAAATCCGATGCAGAGACAAAACTTAATGTTCCGCTGGCAGTGCTTATCAACGGCAACAGTGCAAGTGCATCCGAGATTTTTGCGGGTGCGATTCAGGACTATGGTGTCGGAACGCTTGTCGGAACAACAACATTTGGAAAAGGCATTGTTCAGACGATATTTTCGCTCAATGACGGAACGGGTATGAAGCTCACGATTGAGGATTACTATCTGCCGAGCGGAAAGAGCATTCATAAAGTTGGTGTTTCTCCGGATGTTGAAATTGACCTTCCGGATGAACTTAAGGTTTATGTAAATATTCCTGAGGATCAGGATACTCAGCTTCAGAAGGCAATAGAGATATTAAAGGAACAGAAGTAGGTAAATATGTAAATGATAGAAATACGAAAAACAGGTCAGGAGGATTTTGACCGAATATATGAGATAATGGAAAAAAGCTTTCCGGACGATGAATACAGGGAGTATGAGGAGCAGATGGAGCTGTTTTCGCGTCCCGAGTACAGTGTCTATGTCGTTGACGGGCAGGCGGGCAGCAAAAGCCTGAAGGCGTTCAGCGCAGTGTGGGAGTTCGACGATTTCATGTACATTGAACACCTCGCCGTAAACCCGGACAGCAGGAACGGCGGTGTCGGAGCGTCAATCCTTAAAGCTTTGCAGGATATGTCCGACAAGCCGATCTGCCTCGAGGTTGAGCTGCCGGAGAATGAGCTTGCGCGCAGGCGCATAGGCTTCTACTCGCGGAACGGCTTCAATCTCAACCATTACCCGTATATTCAGCCGCCGATGTCGGCAGGGAAAAATCCCGTGCCGCTTCTCATTATGACGACGGGCGGGAC
Source organism: uncultured Eubacteriales bacterium (assembly GCA_900545455.1). Lineage (GTDB taxonomy): Bacteria > Bacillota > Clostridia > Lachnospirales > Lachnospiraceae > CAG-882. The sequence goes on along the minus strand of UQZF01000004.1, from coordinate 4,613 downwards.
AATTTTGGAGAGCGAGTTTGCAAATATCAGGGATGTATTGTATAGGAATGTGTACGGATGTGATGTTTGAGAAAACCTGAATTGAATAATGTTATCAATTAAGAAAACCTTGAGACTGTGAGAGAACGCGGCTTCAAGGTTTTTGTTTTAAAAAAATTAAACTTTATCTGTACAATTTAAAATAATGTGGTATACTATCAATATCAGAACATGTGTTTGATTTTAGAGATTGGAGAATTTGTATGGATAGTTTCAAGCTTCATTCCGAATATCAGCCGACAGGAGACCAGCCTCATGCGATAGAGGAGCTTGTGAAGGGATTTAAGGAGGGGAACCAGTTCGAGACGCTTCTAGGTGTCACCGGTTCGGGTAAGACCTTTACGATGGCGAATGTCATTGCAGCACTGAATAAGCCTACACTTATAATTTCACACAATAAAACTCTTGCAGGGCAGCTATACGGTGAGATGAAGGAGTTTTTCCCTGAGAATGCGGTGGAGTATTTTGTTTCATACTATGATTATTACCAGCCGGAGGCTTATGTTCCGTCGACTGACACTTATATAGAGAAGGATTCGGCAATCAATGATGAGATAGATAAGCTCAGACATTCCGCGACGGCGGCACTTTCGGAGCGCAAGGATGTAATTATCGTCGCGAGCGTCTCATGTATATACGGACTCGGAAGCCCGGTCGACTATGAGAACATGGTTGTATCATTGAGACCCGGGATGGAGAAGGACAGGGACGAGATAATACGCAAGCTCGTAGACAATCAATACACGAGAAATGACATGGATTTTAAGAGGGGTTCATTCAGGGTTCGAGGAGATGTGCTTGAGGTTTTCCCGGCAGCTTCCACCGACAGAGCCGTGAGAATTGAATTTTTTGGGGATGAGATAGACAGACTTACTGAGATAGATGTACTGACGGGTGAGAAGAAGGCAGAGCTGTCGCACATCGCAATTTTTCCGGCATCGCACTATGTCGTTCCGAGAGATAAGATGATAGAGGCGGCTGCGAACATCCGGCAGGAGATGGAGGAGAGAGTAGCCTATTTTAAGAGCGAGGACAAGCTTTTGGAGGCTCAGAGAATCAAGGAGAGAACAAGCTTTGATGTTGAGATGATGCTTGAGACAGGCTTTTGCTCGGGTATCGAGAACTATTCAAGACACCTTGCGGGACTTGCACCGGGGACGCCTCCGTACACGCTGCTCGATTATTTTCCTGACGATTTCCTTATAATAGTCGATGAGTCACATATTACGATACCTCAGATAAGAGGAATGTATGCGGGCGACAGGTCGCGTAAGACAACTTTGGTAAACTATGGCTTTCGTCTGCCGTCAGCGTTGGACAACAGACCACTCAACTTCGAGGAGTTCGAGGGAAAGATTGACCAGATGTTGTTCGTGTCGGCTACGCCGAACGAGTACGAGGCAGAGCATGAGCTTCTCAGAACGGAGCAGATTATAAGACCTACAGGTCTGCTTGATCCTGAGATTACTGTCAAGCCTGTTGAGGGACAGATTGATGACCTGATTGGTGAGGTCAATAAGGAAACAGCCAAGCACAACAAGGTGCTTATAACCACGCTGACTAAGAGGATGGCGGAGGATCTGACCAACTATATGAAGGAAGCGGGGATAAGAGTCAGGTATCTGCACTCGGATATTGATACGCTTGAGAGAGCGGAGATTATAAGGGATATGCGTCTGGATGTGTTTGACGTTCTTGTAGGAATTAACCTTCTTAGAGAGGGACTTGATATTCCTGAGATTACATTGGTTGCAATTCTTGATGCCGACAAGGAGGGATTCCTGCGTTCCGAGACATCGCTTATCCAGACAATAGGACGAGCTGCCCGTAATGCGGACGGACGTGTCATAATGTATGCGGACGTGATGACGGATTCCATGAGACGCGCCATCGATGAGACGGAGAGACGTAGGGAGATTCAGAAAAAGTATAACGAGGAGCATGGTATAACCCCGACGACCATCAAGAAGGCGGTTCGTGACCTCATAGCTATATCGAAGGCTGCGACGGAGTCCAAGGCTGACATGGAGAAGGATATGGAGTCCATGAGCCGTAAGGAGCTTGAGAAGCTGCTGAAGGAGCTCAACAAGCGTATGCATAAGGCGGCAGCGGAGCTTGACTTTGAACAGGCGGCAGAGCTTCGAGACAGGATTATTGAGATTAAGAAGAATATGTTGGAGGACTGAAATGGCACTGTATTCAAGAAATTATATAAAAATAAGAGGGGCCCGTGAGCACAACCTCAAGGGCATTGATGTTGATATACCGCGCGATTCTTTCACCGTGCTCACGGGTGTGAGCGGTTCGGGTAAGTCGTCGCTTGCTTTTGATACGATATATGCGGAAGGACAGAGAAGATACATGGAGTCGCTCTCCTCTTATGCGAGACAGTTCTTAGGCCAGATGGAGAAGCCGGATGTTGACAGCATTGAGGGACTTTCACCTGCCATATCCATAGATCAGAAGTCGACGAACCGCAACCCGCGTTCGACGGTGGGAACCGTGACCGAGATATATGACTATATGCGACTTCTTTATGCGAGAGTCGGTATCGTGCACTGTCCTAAGTGCGGCAGGGAGATTAAGAAGCAGTCTGTAGACCAGATTGTAGACCAGATTATGGGGCTTCCGGAGAGAACGAAGTTTCAGGTACTTGCGCCTGTCGTGAGAGGACGCAAGGGTGAGCATGTCAAGGTTCTTGAGAGTGCCAAGAAGAGCGGATATGTCCGCGTGAGAGTTGACGGAATTATATATGAGCTTACCGAGAACATCAAGCTTGAAAAGAATAAAAAGCACAATATAGAGATTGTTGTCGACAGACTTTCGGTCAAGGAAGGAATGGAGAAGAGACTCACGGAATCAGTTGAGGCGGCACTTGCACTTGCAGACGGTCTTGCGATGATTGATGTCATTGATGGTGAAATGCTTAACTTCAGCCAGAGCTTTGCGTGTCCTGACTGCGGTATAAGTGTTGAGGAGGTTGAGCCGAGAAGCTTTTCGTTCAACAATCCGTTTGGTGCATGCCCTGAGTGTTTCGGACTCGGCTACAAGATGGAGTTCGATATAGACCTCATTATTCCTGACAAGAGATTGAGTATCGACGAGGGTGCCATTGCGGCGCTCGGATGGCAATCGGCTACTGATGAGGGAAGTTTCACGAGAGCAATCCTGAAGGCACTTGCCGAGGAGTATAAGTTCAGCCTCGGCACGCCGTTCAAGGATTATCCGGCAGAGATTAAGGATATTCTGGTTAACGGAACGGGCGGTCATACCGTCAAGGTTCATTACCGCGGACAGCGCGGTGTCGGAGTGTACGACATTGCGTTTGAGGGACTTATCCGCAATATGCAGAAGCGTTACAGAGAGACAGCTTCCGACAGCATGAAGCAGGAGTACGAGACATTCATGAAGATAACACCGTGTGAGGTCTGCAAGGGACAGCGTCTCAAGGCCACATCTCTTGCCGTAACCGTCGGTGGAATCAATATATACCAGATGACTGATATGTCCATTGTCAAGCTCAAGGCTTTTCTCGATGAGCTCACGCTCTCACCTATGCAGCAGACAATAGGAGAGCAGATTCTAAAGGAGATTAAGGCGAGAATAGGTTTCCTTATAAATGTAGGACTTGAATACCTGACACTCTCAAGAGCCACGGGAACCCTTTCAGGTGGAGAGGCACAGAGAATAAGGCTTGCCACACAGATCGGTTCGGGACTTGTCGGTGTCGCATACATTCTCGATGAGCCGAGCATCGGACTTCATCAGAGAGATAATGACAAACTGTTGAATACGTTGATAAAACTTCGTGATCTGGGCAATTCACTGATTGTAGTGGAGCATGATGAGGATACTATGCTGGCAGCAGACTATATTGTAGATATTGGGCCGGGTGCCGGTTCTCACGGTGGAGAAGTGGTGGCAGCGGGGACTGCAGAAGAAATTATGGCAAATGAGAATTCCGTTACGGGTGCTTATCTCAGTGGCAGAAAACAGATTTCTGTTCCGGAGGAAAGAAAGCAACCGACAGGCTGGCTGGAGGTAAAAGGGGCAGCAGAAAATAATCTCAGGAATATTAATGTGAAATTTCCGCTGGGAATTATGACCTGTGTGACAGGGGTATCCGGATCGGGAAAGAGTTCGCTGGTAAATGAAATCCTATACAAGAGTCTTGCCAGAAATCTGAACCGTGCCAGATGCATTCCGGGAAAACACAGAGAGATTCTGGGGATGGAGCAGTTGGATAAGGTGATTGCAATAGACCAGTCACCGATCGGAAGAACACCCCGGTCCAATCCGGCAACTTATACAGGTGTGTTTGATATGATCCGTGATCTGTTTGCTGCCACACCGGATGCAAAAGCAAAGGGATATAAAAAAGGAAGGTTTAGCTTTAACGTCAAGGGTGGGCGATGTGAGGCCTGCAGTGGAGACGGTATTGTGAAAATTGAAATGAACTTCCTGCCGGATATTTATGTTCCATGCGAGGTATGTGAGGGAAAACGATATAACAGAGAGACGCTGGAAGTAAAGTACAAGGGGAAAAGTATATTTGATGTACTTGATATGACAGT
>UQZF01000003.1 GCA_900545455.1 uncultured Eubacteriales bacterium | reverse complement strand
ATTCACGAGATTGTAAACATGTCGATGGATGCCTTTGCAACCGAGAATGTGGAGGCTGCGGGAAATGTCGAGCCGCTTGAGGAGGTAATGGACTATCTGAAGGCTGAGCTAAAGGACAGACATGTGAGGAGGCTCAGAAAGGGCAAGTGCACAATCGAGCTTGGCTTTGTGCTCACAGACCTCATAACCAACTACGAGAGAGTTGCAGACCACTGCTCGAACATTGCGGTATGTCTCATACAGGTTGTCGGCAACGACGGCTTCGACACGCACGAGTATCTTGACAATGTAAAGAGCAAGGACAACGAGGACTTCAAGATTAAGGTGCACTGGTATAAGGAGAAATACGAACTGCCTTAGAATAAAAGTTGTAATGGTTGAAGATACAGGAAAAATGTGCAGTGATAAACGTGGCATCAGTCTAACGGTGACGAAAATTCCGAATAGGGCAGAGAAAATGGGGAATTTACTGGGAAAACAGTGCTATTTATCAGTCCAATGGTGATAAAAATTCCGGATACGGCAGAGAAAATAGGGAAATTATTGAGAAAACGGTGCTATTTATCAGTCCAACGGTGACGAAAATTCCAATTATGGCAGAGAAAGAAGGTAGAGAACATGGCATTGATATACGTCGTCGAGGACGATGACAATATAAGGGAGATTGAGAGCATTGCTCTTGGCAACAGCGGTCATGACGTGAAGGGCTTTGCATGCGGCAAGGACTTTAAGCGGGAGGTTGCAAACCGCAAGCCGGATCTGATTCTGCTCGATATAATGCTTCCCGACGAGGATGGAATTGAGATATTAAAGAAGCTTCGTGCCTCGGGGGAGACTAAGAGAATACCTGTCATACTTGTGACTGCGAAGTCCACGGAGCTTGACAAGGTGAAGGGGCTTGACATAGGAGCTGACGATTACATAACGAAGCCATTCGGTGTTATGGAGCTGATTTCAAGGGTCAGGGCTCTTATAAGGCGAAGTATGGACGTGAGTGCACAAAAGAGCATCCGTGTAGGAAATATCTTTCTCGACAGCGACAGGCATATCGTGTACGTTGATGACGAGCCGAAGGAACTCACATTTAAGGAGTATGAGCTGCTGCGCTGCCTTATGAGTAACAGCGGAGTCGCCATGCACCGCGACAGGATTATGGAACTGGTGTGGGGTGTGGATTTCGAGGGCGAATCGAGAACTCTCGACATGCACATCAAGACACTTAGACAGAAGCTTGGAAATGCGGGCGCGATGATCAAGACGGTCCGCAATGTGGGGTATGTATTAGAGCCATGAAAAAGAAAATTCTCAGCCAGTTTTTGAAGGTAACACTGATTGCCATTGTCATCACATTGTTTATGTCGGTCATAGTTTTTTATGAGCTTTTCAAAAAACAGGTGTTCAATGACCTAAAGACCGAGGCGGAGTTCGCAGGATACATGATAGACAGCTTCTCAGACAATGAGCAGTTCGATGTGCGCGTCACATGGATAGGAACCGACGGAAATGTGCTTTACGACAGCGAGGCGGAGACACTTGAGAATCACTCGGACAGACCGGAGTATATTGACGTATTAAAGAGCGGTGAGGGAAAGAGCGTCCGCAAGTCGGACACACTCTCTAAGAGGATATTCTACTATGCCATGAGGCTTGAGGACGGCACCGTCATAAGAATAGCGAAGGAGGCGGGGAGCATCTGGACGATATTCATGTCGGCGCTCCCGATTATCATGGGGCTCACCGTGCTTTTGTATGTGATGTGCTATTTTCTCTCAAAGCATTTGACGACAAAGATTGTTAAACCTGTCGAGGAACTTGTAAACAATGCAGCCAACCCTTCTCTTGTGCCTGAGTACAAGGAGCTGGTTCCGTTTGTCGGGGCGCTCAAGGAGCAGCGCGAGGACATTTTAAGAAGTGCGACGATGCGTCAGGAGTTCACGGCGAATGTCTCGCATGAGCTAAAGACGCCGCTCACGGCGATTTCGGGCTATGCGGAGCTCATTGAGAACGGCATGGTCTCGGGCGACGACAGCGTGCGCTTCGCGGGTGAGATAAGAAAGAACTCGACAAGACTTCTCTCACTCATCAACGACATTATCAATCTGTCAGAGCTCGACGACGGTGTAAAGTTAAATCTCGAGAAGATGGATCTGTACGAGGCGGCGAGGAACTGCATTAAGAATCTCAAGGTCGCCGCCGACAAAAACGACATCAAGCTCATGCTTCTAGGAACAACGGCATACATTAACGCCGACAAGTCCATGATGGACGAGGTGCTCTACAACCTCTGTGACAACGCAATCCGCTACAACAACAAGGGCGGCAACGTGATCGTCGATGTCAGCAACACACTCGACGGCAAGGTAAAGCTCACCGTCAAGGACAACGGCATCGGAATCGGAAAAGAGCATCAGGAGCGCATATTCGAGCGATTCTACCGCGTAGACAAGAGCCGTTCGCGCGAGAGCGGCGGAACGGGACTCGGGCTTGCCATCGTAAAGCACATCCTCACAAGCCACGGCGCGGAGCTTTCGCTCGCAAGCGAGCCGGGCAAGGGAACGAGCATTACAGTGACATTCGATGCGGCGAAGTGAGAAATTCCCGGATTATATGCGTCCGTTTGCGTATGAGTTTCTCGAAGCAATGCCTAAGAACGCGGTCGGAAAAATCGACATAAGGAAATTGGAGAATTGGGATAATAGAGCTTAAAATATATTGATAAAAATGATACATTATGATATTATAGCCATAACAGTTGAAACAGAACGTCAAGATATAACAAAAAGGCGGTGAGGTTATGGAATATAGAATAAGTATCGGCAAACAGAATTTTGCGGACATGCGAGAGAAGAGATACTTCTTAATAGATAAGACTGATTTTATTAAGGAATGGTGGGAGTCGGGGGACGATGTCACGCTTATAACACGTCCGCGTCGGTTTGGTAAGACCTTGAATATGAGCATGCTCGAATGTTTTTTTGCCAACAGATATGAGAACAGAGGCGATTTGTTTGAGGGGTTGTCTGTATGGGAGGATGAGAGATACAGGCAGATACAGGGAACGTATCCCGTGATATTTTTAAGCTTTGCTGATGTCAAGGCGGATAATATTCAGGATGCCAAGCTTCAGGTTAAAATGAAAATATCGGAATTATTCGACAGGAATACATATCTGCTCGATGGTGATGTGTTAAGTGGTAATGAGAAGGATATTTTCAAGAATATTACAATGTATATGGATGATGTCCTGTGCTGTTCAGGCGTAAATATAATGTGCCGTTATATGCAGCGTTATCATAATAAGAAGGTTATCGTTCTTCTTGACGAGTACGACACGCCGATGCAGGAAGCGTATATACACGGATACTGGGATGAATTTACGGCTTTTTTAAGAAGCCTTTTTAATGCCACGTTTAAGACGAATCCATATTTAGAGCGAGCCGTGATGACAGGTATCACGAGGGTGTCGAAGGAATCAATGTTCTCCGACCTCAACAACCTTAATGTTGTCACAACAACCTCGGATGAGTACAGCTCGTGCTTTGGGTTTACCGAGGAGGAGGTATTTGAGTCTCTCGATATGTTCGGTCTTTCGGATAAAAAGGCAGAGGTCAAAAGGTGGTATGACGGCTTTACTTTTGGTTCACATAAGGACATCTATAATCCGTGGTCGATAACCAGCTACCTTGATAAAAAGAGACTTGCGCCGTACTGGGCTTCCACGAGCTCGAACGGACTTGTAAGCCGACTTTTGCAGACAGCATCATCGGAAGTTAAGGAGCTCATGGAGGAGCTTTTAAGAGGTGGAAGCATTGAGGTTAATTTCGATGAGCAGATTGTATTTAATCAGCTTGACACGAATGAGAGTGCAATATGGAGCCTGTTGGTTGCAGGAGGGTATCTCAAGGTAAATGATGTCGAATACCGTGGAGAGATTTTAGAGCCTTGGTATCACCTCTCAATCACAAATCTTGAGACGATGAGCATGTTTTCGGGTATGTTTAAAGGATGGTTCAGCGCGGTAAATTCTAACTATAACAAATTTATGGCAGCAGTTGTATCAGGGGATATTGAGGCGATGAACGCATATATGAACAGAATTTCACTTGAGGTTTTCAGTTACTTTGATGTTGGCAGGGATACGGCGGCGGGCGAGCCTGAACGCTTCTATCATGGATTTGTGCTTGGGATGATGGTGGAGCAGGCGGAAAATTATCAGATATGCTCTAACCGTGAGAGTGGATTTGGAAGGTACGATGTTATGCTGATACCTAAAAAAGATAATCTGCCTGCAATAGTAATGGAGTTTAAGGTGCATAATCCGAGCAGGGAACAGTCGCTTGAAGCTACCGCAAAGTCAGCACTTCAACAGATTGAGGATAGGAGATACGATGCAGAGCTGATTGCGCGCGGAATTTCATACGATAGGATAAAGCACTACGGATTTGCGTTTGAGGGGAAGAAAGTGCTTATACTGCGATAACTTATTTCTTCTTCCTATACTGATTCGGGCTGAACCCGGTAATCTCCTTGAACTGCCTGTTGAAATGCTCCACATTCTCATAGCCGCATACCTCGGCAATGTGTGCAACGGAGTCGGGAGTCACGGTGAGGAGGTAGCAGGCGCGCTCAATGCGGCTTCTTATTATGTCCTGAATCACGGAAACACCGAACAGTTCCTTGTAGATATGTTGAAAATATGATACACTAAGGGAGGCGTCTTCAGCGAGCTCACTCACCGTCTTTTTCGATGAGTGGCGGCTGTAGATGCCGTTTCGTATTTCACGAAAGAGCGGTCTGTGCACCTTGAGCTTGTCGGAGAGCTGTGTCTCAAGGTGGTAGGCGTCGCTGTACTTGTAAAGTATTGTGCGGAGCTTTGCGTCGAGAATCTCCTCGTGGTGAGTGCCCGTCTGGTGGAACTCCTGCCTGAGGTCGCGGATAAGCTGGCTGAGCTCCGTGTGGTCGGATAAAAGTGTCAGGCGGTTGAATGGTACGTTGAGGCTTCTCATAAATTCGCTTATCGAACCGTCCACCGTCAATTCGTCGTTATCGGTCTTATCCTGATTGTTCTCATCCGTTTCATAGAAGTTAATCCAGTCATTCACATACACGTCATCACTGTAATAATATATCGGGGCGTCAGCCGTGTATATGATAAAGGCGGGGGTATTGACATACTGTCTTATCATCCCCGGATGTCTTGCATTTCTGTCATAAGGAAGATTCCCCTTTAAAAGCTCGTCCGACGTCGCAGCACCATCGCGGCTGCATCGGCAGCAGCAAACCATATCTTCGGGAAACTCAAAGTAGGCTGCGCTTTTTACGAGCAGCATCAGATAGTGCCCCATTCCGTTCGGGCGTTCCATGTTGATTCCATGTGTATGTGTCGAGTTGTATCCCAGATTCTTAATCTTTAACATAGCGGTTCTCCATTTGTGAAACTGACGTAGTAATAATGTTTACAGATGTGCATTGTGTGTATAAGTAATGCAAAAAAGTTATCAAAAAAGCAGAAAACATCAATTTTTTAACAGTATACATCATTGTGATTTATTTGCAAAGTCATTATATTAGTTTGTGCCTGAGAAGAACATGGCTACGGAGGACAAAAAGAAAATGACAGCTATGAAATGGTTTTATTCGTACTTTAAAAAGTACCAGTGGAGAATGCTGATGGGACTTGTGCTCGTCACGATCACGTCGGTGCTTGCCATCGTAAATCCCAAGATAACGGGATTCATTGTGGATGACATCATCGGTGACGGAAGCAACATAAGAACGGACCTGCTTCCTAAGTTTCTGCTCATAATGATTGGAGCTACGCTTCTTAGGGCGGGGCTCAGATTTATCTTTCTGTGGAACTTCGAGAACTGTTCGCAGAGTCTTTTGTACGATATGAGGGACGATGTGTACCGCAATCTGCTCGCGAAGGATTTTGCGTTCTATAACAGCCACAGAACGGGCGATTTGATGTCGAGGCAGACGGGCGATATGATGGCGATACGTCATTTCATGTCCTATGTGTGCTATTCAACCTATGAGTGCATACTGCTGTTTTCAATATCTCTTGTCATGATTTTTACGGTGGACTGGAAGATTGCGCTTGCGATGCTTGCCGTGCTTCCTTTTACACTTATAAATACAATAATTCAGTCAAAAAATGTCAAGCCGAAGTTCGGAAAGGTGAGGGAGCGTTTCTCAAGCCTCAACGCCTTTGCGCAGGAGAATATAAGCGGAAACCGTGTGGTCAAGGCGTTTGCCAAGGAGGACTACGAGATTTCCAAGTTCGACAGGGAGAACACGGAGTACAGGGACTCGGAGCTTGCGGCATCAAAGATATGGGTGCGCCATGTGCCGCTTTTTGAGCTCCTTGCCAACCTCCTCACATTTGCACTCATGCTTGTGGGCGGACTTATGGTTATCAACGGGCAGATGACGCTCGGAAATATGGCGATGATCAACGGATATCTTTGGATGCTTGATGCGCCGTTAAGGCAGGCGGGCTGGCTTGTCAACGACTGGCACCGCTTTACGACCTCAGTCGAGAAGATTTATGCGACGATTGAGGTTGAGCCTGAGATTAAAAATCCTGTCACGGGACCGATTGATGAGAACGCGAAAAAGCCCGAGGGCAGCGTTGAGTTTAGAAATGTCTCCTACAGCATAGAGGGGGAGCAGATTCTTAAAAATATCAATTTCAAGGTAAAGCAGGGGCAGAAGGTCGGAATCATCGGTGCGACGGGAGCGGGAAAGACCTCGCTCATCAACCTCATGTGCCGCTTCTACGATGTCGACAGCGGAGAGGTGCTGATTGGCGGTCAGAATGTCAAGGAGATGGATTTGAGAATACTCAGGGGAAGCATCGGAATGGCAATGCAGGATGTGTTTCTTTTCTCAGATACGATTGAGGGAAATATAGCCTACGCCAAGCCCGACTGTCCGTTTGAGAAGGTCGAGTGGGCGGCAAAGGTTGCCGACGCGCACGATTTCATCATGCAGATGCCTGACGGCTACGACACCATAGTCGGCGAGCGCGGAGTGGGACTCTCGGGAGGTCAGAAGCAGAGAATATCGCTTGCGAGAGCACTTCTTAAAGAGCCGTCGATTCTTGTCCTCGACGATACGACGTCGGCGGTCGACATGGAGACGGAGTCGCAGATTCAGGACGCGCTTGCAAAGATAAAGAACGAGACTGTATTTATAATTGCACATCGTATTTCATCCATAAAGGATGCGGATGTGATTATTGTGCTCTCCGACGGTGAGATTGCCGAGATTGGTAACCACGATGAGCTTATACAGAAGAAGGGCTACTACTACACGGTATTCATGCACCAGTACGGTGAGCGCGAGGAGGCATAGTGCGGGCGGAAAACGTCGGCGGAATGGAGAAAATATGGCAAGAAATAAATACGATATAGACGAGACTTTGGAGAGTAAATTTGACATAAACCAGTTAAAAAGACTAGGAAAATATGTCGGGGGCTATAAAAAGACCTTGATCACCGTAATCGTGCTCATGCTCATATCAAGTGCGCTCTCAATGTTAAATCCTCTGTTTTTAAAGGATGTAATGGACACCATTGAACAGTGCGCGATTCATGGAACGATAAGCAAGGCAGCCGCGACGCAGAGAGTGATTGTCGCAAGTCTTTTGATGCTCTGTGTGACGATCGTGGTCGTGCTTATACTGAGATTTAAGATAAAAATGATGGCGGAGGTCGGACAGGGAATCATTCACGCGCTGCGCCGCGACCTGTTCATACATTTGCAGGAGCTTCCTTTTTCATACTATGACGATAAGCCTCACGGAAAAATTCAGGTGCGCGTCGTCAACTATGTAAACAATTTGAGCGACCTGCTCTCAAACGGTATTGTCAACACGATAACCGACATGTGCAGCCTTATTTTTATCATAATATTCATGCTCATGTTGAATGTGCAGTTCACGCTCGTGTGTCTGTGCGGTCTGCCGATTCTCGCGGCGCTTGTGTGGGCGATTAAGAGAAAGCAGAGAAAGGCATGGCAGATTCAGTCAAACAAGCAGTCAAACTTAAATGCCTACATAGCTGAGAGCATAAACGGAATCCGCGTCACACAGTCATTTGTGCGCGAGGATGTCAACACTGACATATTCAACAGGCTCAATATGGAGTCGAAGAAGTCGTGGCTCAACGCGGTAAAATACAACTTTCTTTTAAATCCCGTAGTCCAGACGATTACGGTTGTCACGACGGCAATCATATATGTTCTCGGAGTTGCGTGGATTACCGACGGTTATACGGCTCTCACGGTCGGAACGCTTGTTGCATTCACGGGGTACATTTCAAGATTCTGGGCACCGATAACGACGCTTGCGAACTTTTACAACAGTGTGCTTACGGCAATCTCGTATCTCGAGAGAATTTTTGAGACGATAGACGAGCCTGTAAAGGTAACCGATGAGCCGGGGGCGGTTCCTATGCCTGAGATTAAGGGCGAGGTTGAGTTCAGGGATGTGTGCTTTGCCTATGATGACGGCGTGCCCGTCCTCAAAAATGTGAGCTTCAAGGCAGGTGTCGGCGAGAGCTACGCCATTGTCGGTCCGACAGGAGCAGGAAAGACAACGATTGTCAATCTCATAAGCCGTTTTTACAATCTGACATCAGGGCAGGTGCTCATCGACGGCATCGACATAAGCAAGGTTACGATAAAATCCTTGAGAACCCAGATGGGCGTCATGATGCAGGACAGCTTTATTTTTGCAGGAACAATCATGGACAATATCCGCTACGGAAATATGGATGCGAGCGATGACGATGTCGTGCGCGCGGCAAAGACGGTGTGCGCCCACGACTTTATCATGGGACTCGAGAACGGCTACTACACCGAGGTGAACGAGCGCGGAAGCCGCCTCTCGGCAGGACAGAGACAGCTCATTTCCTTTGCAAGAGCGGTGCTTGCCAACCCTAAGATACTCATACTTGACGAGGCGACCTCGAGCATTGACACCGAGACGGAGATACTTTTGCAGAAGGGACTAAATGAGCTTCTCAAGGGCAGAACCTCCTTCATCATCGCGCACCGCCTGTCCACAATCAAAAATTCGTCGTGTATCATGTATGTTGACCACGGCGAGATTGTCGAGATGGGAAGCCACGACGAGCTCATGAAGAACAAGAACGGATTGTACTATAAGCTGTATATGTCGCAGTATGATTTTTTGAATAAGAATTAGGTTGATATAATTATTCCGCTATATGCTTTGTGCGCATATAGCGGAATTTTTTTAGGTGTCTATCGACGGATTGAACGCGTAGAAGTTCTTCGCGTCAAGTCCCTCGCGCGTGATGTTGAGTGCCTCGCCGAAGCGCTGGAAGTGCACGATTTCCCTCGCGCGCAGGAATCGGAGCGGCTCCACAATATCAGGCTCGCTGATAAGTCTCAGAAGGTTATCATATACGGTTCTTGCTTTCTGTTCGGCAGCCAAATCCTCCATGAGGTCGGTAATCGGATCTCCCTTTACCTGAAATTCACAGGCGTTAAAAGGAACGCCGCCAGCCGCCTGCGGCCATACTCCGAGGGTATGGTCGACGTAGTATGGTGCAAATCCCGATTTCTCTATCTCCTCAGGAGTGAGGTCGCGCGTGAGCTGGTGAACCATGGCACCGACAATTTCGAGATGAGCGAGCTCATCAGTACATTGATGTTGTAGATGATGTTTAAAAAACAATTACTTAAATATTGAGAAGCATGTTCAGTTCAAATACATTCTCCACATATCTGCCGACACCCGGCTTTGATTCTCCATCATTATAATAGTCAATTCTCTTAATACAGCTTTTGAGTAGGACGTTCTTCTCACTTGCTGATATATCAGGATTCTTGAGTGCGTTTATGCAGTCGGTAAAGCGCCTGATCTTATCTGCATAGTCAATGACCTTTGGAGTCGAAGCTTTCGCCTGTTCGAGAGCTGAGGTGGCTTTTGCAATCTGTTCCTGTACAAGAGCATTTCGCTTTATGTATTCTTCCTTAGTGTATACACCATCCTCATAAGCATCCTTCTGTCGCATATCTTTTTCGTGCAATCTTTCGAGTTCACGCAAATGCTTCTGTACAATTCCTTCGTGCAGTTGAATGACATTTGTATTATTGTCTTTAAGCTTAATCTCAAAATCAGCTACGGCATTCTCTAAAAGTTCAATCACACGTTGCTCAAAGGCACTGTACTTAACCGACTTGGTGTGACAGTTGGCTTGATTATTACAGAGCATACTGTCACATACTGATTGCGTATGAGTTCGACGATTAACAAAACGCTTTTGTGACATGGCTCGACCACAGGTACCACAGAAGAGCAGTCCGGCATACGGATTAGTAAGCTCTAAAGATTTTCGTACACAAGGATTCTTTCCTCGGCGTTTAAGCGCTTCATTATATAATTCCTCCGATATAATTGCAGGGTGCTTACCGTCAACGAGAATCCACTCTGAAGAGTCTTTTGTCTTAGGGCGGATTTTTACAATTTCGCCGTTTTCCATGCGTTTCTGCGTCTTACGCCAATTCCAGCGGATTTTACCGATGTAAACCGGGTTTTCAATCATATCTTTTATGGCAGCAGGCTGCCAATTTTCAGAACTTCGTGGTTTGAAGCCGAGTTCATCAAGGCGGTGAGCTATTTTGGCAAAGCCATATCCCTCATTTACGAAAAGTGAGTACATGAGACGGATTGCATCTGCCTCTTCGTTGTCTATTTCAAGGGTATGGTACTTGTCCTTGCCTGAACCGACAACAATCTTCTTATAGCCGTAAGGGGCAATGGAGCCGATGAAGTTCCCTTGCCGAACAGAAGCTTCTCGACCTCTGTTTAAAATTCTCTTTGTATACTCGAGGTAATCATTACCCCTTGTAAGCTCCATTTCAAAAAATTTACGGTCGTACTCGTTTGATAGGTCATAGGTTTTCGTAGGAGTAATAATAAGTGTTTCAGTGTATCGGAATGTGTTAATAATCTTACCACAGTCCTCAAGGTCTCCACGGCTGAGACGCTGTGGCTCTACAACGAGCACTCCTTTAATGGTCCCGGTCTCGAGGAGCTTCATTATTTCTTTCATGACAGGTCGGTCGGCGATGGTCTCGCCGGAAACAACCTCGCGGAATATCTTATTCTCAGGGAGTCGTGCTCCGAACTCACGCTCACAGTATTCCTGAAGAATGTGTTCGTGTTTGGCGAGGACATCTTCAACGGACATGTTTATGTCATCGGAGCGGGACTTCCTGAGATACATTATCAGATTTTCAAGCAGTATCATTCAATCACCTCTTTATTATTCCTGTACAAGCTCTATGGTGTAGCCAAGTGCTCCGGCTACCTTGACGAATGTGTCAAGCTGTGGAACCGCTGACTTGCTTTCAAGACGTGCAATGGCAGGTTGAGCGAGGTTGGCAGCAGTGGCAAGGTCTTTTTGTGTGAGACCTTTAGCTTTGCGGAGTTCTATGAGTTGGTCGATAATGGATGTATAATCAGACATGAAATGCCCTCCTACAAATATGAATTATATATATTATAACAATATTGTTATAATGTGTAAACAAAAGTTTTCAAAAAGAAAATTTGACACAAGACTACATATGTGGTACTGTATAAACATAACAAATAGTTATAAATTTAGTATAATAGGGGAGAAAATAATATGGAAGTATGTACATGCAAAAATCCTGTTGAGTCAGGAGAGTATATATCAGATAACGGAGTGGATGTGCCAATATGCAGTAGATGCAATAAGGCTATAATAACAAGAGGTATCAGAAAAGACATGATTGAATATAATACAAACAGGGATTTATATGAAGAACCGGAACGATAATTGATATAGTTAAATGTTAAGAACAGCCTCATTCAATACATTAGCAGAGTATTGAATGGGGCTGTTTTTGAATATTAATTGAAGAGAGGAGACGAGATACCTCTTTCATTTGCAACAGCAACGATGGCTGTATATTCAGGTGTATTTTTAGACTTATATCGTTTAAATGTTTGATATGAGGCGGGCATTATATCAGGTAATTGATGTCTTAATACATAAAAGGCTTTAAGATCATTCTCATGAGCTTGTTCTTTATGATGTTTTTCATTAAATTCAGTATTGATTGTAATTTCTTCCGAGGTTCGGTCATCCTCGAATGGACGATTACTATATGATAAGGTATCAACAATGCTGCCTCTTCTATCAGTTATAGAACCGCCGAGGTAAGGAGAAAAACTATGACGGCAACCGGGATGAAAGCCGCCATATTCGTATACAAAGTCAGGCAATTTAGGGAACGATAAATCATTCCCGGAAAGGCAGTAAACTCTGTTTTGATACTTAGCACATTCGCTACATGCACCTATATGACCGTCACAATAAATATAATCTGTATTAAGCTCCTTACACTCATTAAGCTTGGACATAAAGTGATTTTTATGATATAAATTTATGTCAAATACCTCAGGAATTTCACGTCTAAGGCGATTTTCAAGAGTTACAGCTTCATTGATTCGGTCATCTTTATAGAGCCACATGATAAATCGCATATATTCTTTTTTACCGTAGTTTAGTTTTGATGCTTTCATACCATCAATCGATTTATACATGAGAGTGTAAGACAAGTCGTAGTTCTTTTTGTCACGTTCCTGTGAAGCACGCATTTTGAGAAGATATTCAAGGTTGTATACAGGAGTTCCGTAGCTTTCACTGAATGACGGTATAGGAATTGCTTCTACATCACTTAATGAGTATGTATCAAAGAAACTACCATCAACAACATAGTATCGGGCTGAGTAATAAGATTGTACATCAGGCAATACACGGCATAGTATACCATTATTAAAGAAAAGCGTAACATTTGTTAAGTCGAGATTGTTCATTTCAAATTCCATCCGAGATTCATTGCGGATTTGCTTCCAGTAAGGTGTTTCATTATGTTGACCATACTTTTTTATTATAGTCTTAAAACCGTTGTCGGTTTCAATTACATCATATACAATGGGCGAGGTGGTTTTATACTTTGTTTTTTTATCGTCATCGCTAATGATATTGTTGGAGAAGAACTGTAATAATTCACTTTGAGATACCAATACATTTCGATGATATGGAGGGCAATCATGACCTACTATGCCGTAAGCTTCAAGTTTAGAAAACAAATCGGATGCTTCAAAGAAAGTTAGACCAAAATTTACTTGAAGCATATTTACAGTGGCATCACCTTTTTGAACAATATATTTACAAAATTCCTCAAATGAGACAGTGTACGATGCAGACGACGGCAAACGCATGCACTCGTCACTTGCAGGAGCATTTGCAAGATTGATATGTATATTTTTTAGCAAAGAAGAATCGTATATTGTATTATTCTTGTTTTCAATCGAGTTGATGCTGGAACTGGAAATATTATCTTCTTTGGAGTCAGGTATTTGAGAGGAAGGTTCTTCAAAGTCGTGTATTTGAGAGGAAGGTTCTTCAGAGTCATGTGTTTGAGAGGAAGGTTCTTCAGAGTCGCGTGTTTGAGAGGAAGGTTCTTCAGAGCCGTGTGTTTGAGAGGAAGGTTCTTCAGAGCCGTGGATTTCGTGGGAAGGCCCCTCAGAACGTGATGTCTCAGTGGTTAAGCTGCTCGGTTTGGAAGAGGGCTCACTTTTACCATGAAAATAAGTAATTAGTCTGTATATTGCGCGGAAAATAAGACTTGCTATTACGATGGCAATGGCAAGTACGCAAAGTGATAATAAAAAAGTAATAATATACTGTGATATTGATTCACATGTATTAAAAAGTACACCGACAAATGCAATATATAATGCTAAAACGGAAGCATATACAATCCTGCTAGCGACAACGGAGCATTTATAGCAATACAAGATAGTGTTTTTAAAATAATACATTGCCTTCTGAAATGGATGGTGGATAGAACAATAGTCTGTTATATGTAAAATGCAACTATATAAAAATTGGAATATGTAGTATAGAGCTTTGAAGAGATATTTATAAAAGTAGAAAACTAATAAAAATGGCCAGAGAAAAAAATAAAATAAAAAGCTGTGTTTTTTCATTATAGTATCTCCTGAGAATGTGACTTATATTATGATTAACATATCAGACATGAGGCTTTATGTCAATAAATAAGGATAAGTATAGACATACTTATCCTTAAATATTTTTGGAAATTCCAACACCTGTTTCACTGAATATTAGCAGATACCCATTAAATTCAAGGTACGTTCCGTACTTACTGTAATAAGCACCTACACATTCGAGCAGAAATCCCTCGGACACCTCAAGGAACTCTGCTGTTTCATGTATTGAACGGCAGCCATGTTTAAAAGCTAGGATAAAAAGCTGCAGTGGGAGAAGCTTTTCATAAGCCCACATCCGTGCTCGGTGCTCCTGCTTTCGGTTAGCCACATTCGTTTGATCAAGAATATCTCCCGTGGTTGTGTAGTAATGTCCAAGTTCTTCTGCAAGTGTACAGGTCTTATCAACTGTGTTCATATCATGCCGAATTGCAATTCTGTTATTGTAGATTCTGCCATTGCTGGATTGCAGCGGCTTTTCTTTTATAACTAAATTCTCATCAGCACATTCATTTAATAGTTCTTCATAATTCAATAATAATCACTCCATAATTAGAAATCATCACTTTCCATAAGTGCATTGTCGGCTTCAATCTGCTCCTTGGTAGCTCCCGGATTCTCATGCGCGGCTCGGATGATGATAGGTGTATCACTCTTATCATGAGCTGATGCAGCAGCATCTATGTACGGCTGGCACAGCTCAATAGCTTTCTCCTCGATAAATTTCCAGTCGGATTCATCAAGTGAAGCAAGCACCTTAATAAATCTCTTTTTAAATGAGTCAGTGCATCCCTGCTGTATAGAATTAACAAAAGAAGCAATTTCTTCATCACGGCTCATTTGAACGAACATCTCACCGTTACCACTTCGAAGCCATTCCTCACGGACATTGAACTCGCGGCAAATTGATTTGAACATCTGGTCGGTGAGAGAGTTCTTACCGTTTTCAATTAGACTTATAGCGACTTTAGAAACGCCAAGTCGTTCACCGAACTTATCAAGCGTGAGTCCTAGAGCCTTTCTCAACTCTTTAATTCTCTCATTCAATTATTCATTCACCTCCTCGTTATCGCTTTTTAAATTTTTAATGAGAAGAACGATTAATACAATGTCAATTACTATTTTTAATATATCGAGAATTATTTTACTTTTCTTCATCTGTCTCGCCTCCTTTTGTTCTTATAATAACAGTCTTGTAACTTTAAGTCAATAAAAAAAGTTAATTGAATTAACAAAATACTATTGACAAAGTTAATTGAAATAATTACAATGTAATTACAGTTAACAAGAAAGGAGGTCAATACCAATGAGTAAGCCGAAAAAGCGCAAAAAAAGTGATGAGAAGCTCCTTGCAATAGTTCTTCTCATCACCGCAATCATCGACTTAATCAAAACGGTCATTGAGATAATCAATAACCTATTAGATTAAGTAACGGGGAGGGAGACCTCCCCTAGGGATAAGAATAGTGCTTTGCAAGCTCATTGTCAATATACAACCCAAGATTCTAAGGAGGTGGGAACGTGACGGTTATTAATGTAATACGAATCATTCTTGATGTGGTGCTTATCGTGATGCTGGTGTTGTACATCAGGAAACAGAAGTGAGAGGAGGTGATTGATATGTCAGAAACAGAGAGAAACATACTTGATACGTTTGCCAAGACAATTCCGATGCTCTCGGAGCTTGAGCAAGAAAAACTCTTGTCATTCAGCGAAGGAATTGCTTTTGTTAAGAGTAA
Source organism: uncultured Eubacteriales bacterium (assembly GCA_900545455.1). Taxonomy (GTDB): domain Bacteria; phylum Bacillota; class Clostridia; order Lachnospirales; family Lachnospiraceae; genus CAG-882. The sequence continues at coordinate 26,019 of UQZF01000003.1, read as the reverse complement.
GCAGGCAGAGCAGGAGCCTAAGAAGTCGGCTTAATGCAAGTTGTACATGCGGTAACGCATAAGATAGACGGGAGGTGTAGAGCATGAATCAAAGTATAAATGAACCTGAGGCAAAACAGATTCCGGGATATACCGTTAAGGTGTATCACCACAAGGACGGAATATCAAGAGTCTACCGTCCGATTCTCACGCCTGAGGAATACGAGAAACGTCATCAGAAGTTATATGATGCGTCAGTGAGATTTTTAAGGCATGTTGAGGAAGTGGAACAGAGAAAGAAGGAACGCGAAAAGGCGGATGGAAGGACTGAGGAAAATTAATGGGCTGGACAGCACAGATAAGTTCGCTTGAGGAGCTTGAGGCTCTTATGTGCGGTAACGTATTGCCGAGAGAGAAATACCCTCAGGCATATTATAGGATGTCAAAATCTCCGGTGAGACGACTGATAACATACGCGACGGAAATAGTGTCGTTGAAAGGTACAGTATGAGAAAATGCAAAATATTTTTTTATGGTAAGGCGATAGCACTTACGGCATTTGCCATAACGGTGGGTGCCGGGGGCTGCTATCGGATCATGGCGGAGCCTGCACCATACATAATTCCGGATGAAACGGTTCCCTATGAGGTTGAGACACGTTTAAGCGAAGCTGAACCGCTTGGGCATGAAAATGATACGCTTCAGGCGAAAATGATAACAGAAAACGAGAAAATGATAACAGAAAATGAAGAACCATTAACGGAAGTTGCTCCGGTGCAACTATATGACATACCGCTCTCGGCGGAGCTTCAGCAGGATATCCGCGAGCTTTCCGAGAGGTACGAGGTGTCGTTCGAGCTTGTCCTTGCGGTGATAATGACGGAGAGCTCAGGTAAGGCGGATGCCGTCGGTGACGGAGGCGCGTCGGTTGGGCTTATGCAGATACAGCCTAAGTGGTACGGAGAACTTATAACTGAATCCGGATTAAGTGTGGACGAGCCGCTCGAAAATGTGGAACTTGGAATCATGATACTGCTTGAATTTATCAGGGAGAACAGCGGAAGCCTCGACAGGGCTTTGAAACAGTACAATTCAGGGAGTCCGGATTACGAGGGGAATGAGTACATAGAGCAGGTGTATGAGTGGCTTACGTTTTTTGAAGCGGAAGGATGATGATACCGGCATGAGAAAGGTTTTTATGGCAAAAGAAAAGCACCCGGATAAGTAGGCGCTTACCGGGTGCAGCCACCACTAAATGAAGTGGTCAACACAACCACTATCATTATAGTGCAGACCTCGAAAAAAGTCAATAAAATAGAGGATTTTCATCACTTTTTCGTCCTTGTAATTGATATTAACAAATCAACCACACTGTTAATATTCACAATATTAATTCAGAGGGCAGCAGTTTAATGAGGAGAAATAAAAAGTACATAGAGTATGACTATGAGGCAGCATATAATAAACAGCTTCACAGCCTCGAGGAAGCCAATCTCCGAAGGATGCTTGAAGAGGGTAAAGTTAAATCGATATATGCCACAAAAGAGATAAGAGCAGGAGATCAGCTTGAGGTGGAGATATATCCTGAGTTTGCCCGCGGTCAGCAGGGAGAGATTCCGAAGGAGTGGAGAATCAAGCGCAGGCAAGCCCAGAAGAATCTTAATGAGAAGAACAGCCGTAAGGAATGTGAACGGCTCATTAATGAGAACTTCGATGATAACGATATATGGGCTACGCTCACCTATTCACCCGGTAATATGCCTGACGGGATGGAACAGGCACAGAAGAATATGACCAATTATATAAGACGGCTAAACAGAATCAGGAAAAAGAGAAAGCAGCTAAAGCTCAGGTATGTGTATGTGACTGAATGCAGTGATAAGGGCAGATGGCATCATCACATTGTGCTTGACGGCGATATGGGGCTTGATACGGTCGAAGCGGCATGGCATTTGGGTGGTCGCAATCAGGTGCGTCGTCTTGAAAAGGACGAGAACGGTCTGTCAGGAATGGCGAATTACATCACCAAAGAAAAAAGAAATAAAGGTGGTAAGTATCAGAAAGCATGGAAGTCAAGTAAGGGCTTGCGAAAGCCGAGGGTGGACAAGAACCATTATAAATTTAAGCAGCGTGATGTTGATGAGGTTGTCACGGGACGTATGCCGATGGAGGACAAGCTTAAAAAGTGGTATGAGGCACAGGGCTATAAGCTGTACAGCTATGAGGTCAGATATAACACATTTAATGGTCGTTTTTATATATCGGCAAGGCTGAGCCGACCGCCGGAACGCGGCAAAGGCAGAAAGGAGATAAAACGGGAATGAATTTAAGAAATGCGCTGAGAAGCGAGGACACGGAGCAGATTAATGTTATTGCATGGGCTGACTGGAACGAAGTGAGATATCCGGAGCTCAGATGGCTGCATCATATACCAAACGGAGGCAGCAGGAATAAGGCTGAGGCTGTGAAGCTTAAGCAGATGGGAGTGCGTTCGGGCGTGGCTGATCTGTTTCTGCCGTGCGCAAGAGGTATGTACCACGGGCTTTATCTCGAAATGAAGTATGGTGATGGCAGATTACAGGAGACACAGAGAGAGTTTCTTCGTGACATGAAGGAAGGTGACTATTATGTTGCAGTGTGCTATTCAGCGGCACAGGCTGTAACGGTAATCGAGGAATACTTAAGTCTCACCGGTTTTGAGATGTATGACCTCATGGAAGAGAGTGCAAAGACAGTAATGTCCAAGCCTAACAACAGTATTTGGAAGGATGACAGGCTTACGTGCGGGAGGTGATGCGTATGACAGAGGAGCAGATAATGAATAAAATGCGCGTGTCCGCGGTGGAGTTCAGGAGATTAACACGAGAGCACCAGTATGTAAAGGCTATTAATCTCTATCATAAGGTGAGTGCGGTCGCCTCGTACATAGAGCTTTCGGGCGATAAACGAGCCGAACTGTTTGGCACTCAGCCCGATGACGGCAAGCCGATTCGCGGATTATTTGAAAAAGAACAGATCGCATGGGTGTCGGAGAAAGCCATGCAGGAAGAAATTGAGCAGAACAGGCGTGGAAACCCTACACAGATACACGATTTCAGAACGTACCTGCCGCGCAGTTATTTTGTAAAAAACAGAGCATAGCAGGATAAAAGATAAACAGGAGGAAAGTACAATATGAAAATCATTTCGGTAATGAATCAGAAGGGCGGTATAGGCAAGACAATGACCGCAGCATCAGTCGCTTATATCTTGGGTGTTGAGCATGAGAAGAGAGTGCTTGTTGTGGATGCTGACCAACAGGGAAACATATCCATGCTGTATGGCAGGTATGAGCCGGACGGGCGAGGGACTCCGGAGCTGCTTGAGAACCACAGGGCAGCAGGAGGAGCATACTCAACCGAGGAGCTTGTACAGACGACGCCATATCAGCATATCGATATTATTCCGGCTAACGGATACTTAATGAGAACCAATATGCAGCTTCTTGCAAATGAGAGCGCAGACCAGATATTAAGGTTTGCCCTAGCGATTGCGGAAGCTAAGGAAGCGTATGATTACTGCATAGTGGACTGCGGGCTCCTTATGGACATGACGGTCACAAATGTGCTTGCAGCCACAGACCTTGTGATAGTTCCGGTCAAGATAGGAGGCTTTGAGGTAGAGGCAGCCGACAATATGAGCGTACAGCTTGATTCCTTCAGGGGAATTAATCCGCGCATAAAAATGCGAGTGCTCATGACAATGCGCCAGGGAAACCGGACGACGGCACAGATTGAACAGTGGCTCAGAACGACTTCGGGGCATGAATGCTTTGAGACAGCAATAAGACGCTCAGTCATGGCAGAGAAATCAACCATAGCACATGTACCGCTTCCGGCTTTTGCTAAGAACAGCGTTGTTACACAGGATTACAGGGCGGTTGTGGATGAGATTATCAGGGAGGAGGAATAAGGATGGGGTGGAACGTATTTGACCAGCTCAATAAAAATGCGGCGGCAGCAGCTACGGACGACACGCCTAAGGCGCGTTTCCGTACAAAGGATATAAGCATCAACAGGATGTACAGTAATGATGCCAACTTTTACAGCATGCCGGACATTGAGAATCTTGCGCAGGACATTTATGTGTTCGGACTTATTGAGAATCTGGAAGTTGTTTACGCACCATGTGAGCGCGGAGATTACAGGATAACGGCAGGAGAGAGAAGATGGAGAGCATTAAAGCTGCTTGTTGAGCAGGGACATACTGAATTTGAGGTTGCCACATGTCAGATTCAGACTCCGGCATCAGACGATGAGGAAAAACTCCGACTGATTGCAGCCAACGCATATCGGAAATCCTTGCGTTGAGTTGGGAGATGCGATCCGAATTAACAGCTCGGATGCAGTAATTGAAAGCTATGTACTATCAAGAACGCTCAAAGGTGTACAGTCACTTAAAGACACATACGAGGCGGCAGGAACAGAGCAGCGTTCGGAGCAGGTCAACAGCGTACATCAGCAGATAGAGCAGCTTAAAGGTAAATCAAATGTTCTTAAACGCGAGATTGAGGTCACAAAATCAACTATTTCTGATGTTGAGCAAGGCCTTAAAAATGATATAGAACAGACATCGAACAGATTTGCTGTTGAGATTGAAGCTCTGCAGTCTCAAGTCGATGGTGATGTCAAGCAATACAACGTGGATTATGAACCGACACTGCTCAACTATCCGGCATGGGATTTCACTTATAACATTCCGTGTAATAATACGGTCCAGCTCCGGGATGACCTGAAGTTTATTTATAAAGATTCATATTACAGTAAAAATGCTCGCTCAGTTGTATTTGACTATGCAACGTCAATGTCATATCGGTTCGTCAAGGAAGATGATGTATGGTATTGGAAGCCGATAGGAGATACTGAGTTCGGTGTCGCAATGTCTAAGATTGCCAAGCTGGAAGTGACTACGGAAGATATCAGTACACAGGTCAGCAGCCTGGACAAGAAGATTACGAATGACTACATCACGACTGCAGATTGTACAACCAAAATAAAACAGACATCACAGAGCATCAAGCAGGAGGCTAATGCGACATACGCCACAAAGGCAATGCTCGGCGATTATTCAACTACCGTGAAGATGAATGCGGCTATTGAACTTGCTGCATCAGGAATTAAGCAGGAGGTCAGTGCTGACTACGCAACTAAGACATCTTTATCGCAGACAGAGCAGAAAGCAGATAAGATTACATGGCTGATAAAAAGCGGCACATCTGCAGCTAATATGGCATTAACATCGGAAATGTATAAGCTTTTAGCGGACAACATTACTCTATCCGGAAAGCATATCACGCTTGACGGTGACACAGTTGTAAGTGCCGGATTCACGCTGAGCTGTGACAGACTTAAGGGTGGTGAAATTAATGGCCAGCGCATTATCGGCTGTACGATGTCAGGCTGTGCGGCATCTTTTGGCGGAAATAACATCATCTTAAATGAGGGTGGAGTGTGGGTAATAGGTGATGGTTCAGCGGGAGCACCAAGCTATGCAGTGAATAACAGAGGTGAGATAGTACAATATTGGAATGATGGTATAAGAAGATTTTATTCCAACGGATTAACTGTTAAGGGTACATGGGTAACACACTTTGATGAGTACACAGCATCGTCAAACTGGTATCAAATATGCATTGCTGCCAACAACACTTCAGATAAACGTCAAAAAAATAATATAAAGTCTTTAGACGATGAAAATAATCTTAATCAGCTTTTTGATGAGCTTAAACCATCAGCTTTTTATTATAACAAAGATAGCGGATATATCGAGACTCAAAGACATTTAGGCTTTATAGCACAAGACGTGGAAAAAGCAATCGAGACGGCTGGGATTGAATATGATATGGCTTTATTTGATCACATGGATGAGGATAAGCTTGGTGTAAACAAGCAGGAACTTATAGCGCTATGTGTATGGCAGATACAGAAACTCAAAAAGCAGGTGTCAATGCTTACTGACACAATGGCGGAATTAATTATGAATAAGGAGGCAGCAGATGCTTAACTTGGAGATGAGGCAGTTCAGAAACGAGCTTGTAAATATGATTAATCAGCGTCGGCTCCCGATAGAGGTCAAGTCATTAATTATTAATGACATAGCCCGGGATGTGGCTGCACAGGCTGACAGAACAATCGTGTACGAGGAGCTGACACGACAGGAACAGAAGAAGACGGAGCAGAGCATGGAGACTGATAAGGAGAAGGAGGAAAGCAATGGCAATTGAGTATGAAAAAATAGGATGGGACACATCAAAGTATATTAACCCTACCGATATGAATCACATGGACGACGGAATCAAGGCGGCTTGTGACGGAGTGGACGAGCTTGGTGAAAAGGTGGGCGCGACAGATATATCTAAGATAGGAGACGGTAGCATAACGGGAGCAGTAGCACAGAACGCAAAGAACATCGAAGCTGTAAATAGTAATTTATCCGTCATGGGCGGAATAACCGTGCGAACAGTTACACTGTCTGTTGACGCTGAGGCTGGTAAAGAAACTGAGTATGCGCTTATAGATAACATTCCGGATGGCACATATATTATAAGCACTCTTACACATGTCGATAATGCGCCAATTCCAGATAATAAGCGCCTTTTCATGGCGATAAACAGCAGAGGATATGTTGGAGCCAGTCTTATAGCGGGTAATTCTAAGACATGGCAGTGGGCACAGACCATGTTTTTTAAAGGCACAAACAGTGTTATCAGAATTTTGCCCGAGTTCAATTTCAGCGCGCAATTCAATATGAGCATTTTCCTCATGCGCATAAAATGATAAGTCCATTAACGTATTTTTAACGCCTCAAGCCCTACACTAACCTTTACACCATCTTCGCAAGTACTGCATAGTCTACTGTTTTTGTGCCGCCAGCAATGCAATCAGTGATACTTGATGAGCATATTAAGACTCCTGGTGCGGTTGTCGCTGTCTTAAAATGTGTAGTGACTAGGTAGGTTCCAGGAGGGACAACTACCGAGCCACCGTCTAGCCCGCTATTCCAGCCTAGTGATAGAGTATGGTATGTTACAGGCACTATTATCACATTGCCGATTTGAGATAAATTACTATTTACATTTTAAAATTAATGAGAGGAGGTGTAACTAATGAATATGTTAATTGCTTTTGTGGCGGCAGCGGGGATTCCGTCGGCCGTGTGTAGCTTTTGCTTTTGGATACTTGAACACAAGATACAGAAGCGCGAAGAAAGGCTTAAAGAGGAGAGAAGGCAGGAGAAAAAAGAGCAGGACAAGCGTGAAGAAGTAAGAGAAAAGAATGAGCTTTACATTCTTAAAAGTGTCGGGGCCGCAATAGCTCTCGGAGAGGCTACAGCCAGAGCCGTTCAGCGTATTCCGGATGCAAAGTGCAATGGCGACATGCACGCTGCCTTAGAGTATGCTCAGCGTGTAAAGCATGAACAGAAAGATTTTTTAAATGAGCAGGCTATAAAAGCCGTATTTTAAGGAGGAAAAATTATGAATAAAATTAACTGGGTAAGAAAATTAACAAGCAGAAAGTTATGGACGGCGGTTGCATCATTTGTATCTATGATGATTTTGGCTACAGGGGGTACAGAGAGCGTTGCAACACAGGTCACAGCACTTATTATGGCGGGAGCTTCAGTTGTTGCGTACATAATTGGTGAGGGACTTACAGATTCATCTCGTATAGTCAGTGAGGATGAGAAGGAGGACATTGAGAATGAGTAAATTTACAGCAAGAACAACTGCACCATCAAGGACGGACAAGCGTTTTGTAAATTACAGAAATGGCGGGTACAACACCTGTATAGTCATTAATCAGTCCACAGGCTATGTCATGCCGAACTGTGTGGGATATGCTCAGGGACGATTGCTTGAGATAAGAGGTGAGAGCAAGGTCAACTGGAAGCTTCCGGCATGCAATGCAGAGGACTGGTATGATACTGCTAAAGCACAGGGCTTACAGGTAGGACAGACTCCTAAGCTTGGTGCTGTGGTTGTATGGCATGCAGGTCAGACACACAATAGCTCGGACGGAGCCGGGCATGTTGCCGTTGTAGAGAAGATTAAGCCGAACGGAGACATAGTGGTATCTCAGAGTGCTTACGATGGTCAGGAGTTTTACCTGTCAACGCTGACGAAGGCATCAGGCTACAAGTATGCAGCAAGCAGACCACTTGTAGGTTTTATTTACTGCGGTGTTGAGTTTGAGGAAGATAAGCAGCAGGATAGTACAATAACGAGTATTAGAGCCGGTCTTAAGGTTGAGCTCAGAAATGTACAGGCGTATGCCTCTGAGTCATCATTAAGCTCATACGGTCTCAGAGGTGGTACATATTACACATGGGATGGCAACCCGAAGAACGGACGTATCCGCATGACAAATAATCCTGCAAGGGTAGGCGTGCCGGGACAGGTGAGCTTCTGGGCATCGATTGCGGATATCGGACTTGCAGATACAGGAGTTAAGACACCGACAGCAGGAGCTAAGTACACGCTTAATAATACGCCTGTATATGGTACCGAGAAGGGACCGAGCATCGGAAAGCGAAGCGGTGCGTATTATGTCTGGGACCCGACAGTGAGAAATGGGCGAGTACGCATGACAAATAATCCTGCAAGGGTAGGCGTACCGGGACAGGTAAGCTTCTGGGTTGAGGTAAACAGACTTATATAAGGTTGCACTGGTGCAACAAGCTGAAGGAGGTGGTGTGAACCGCCTCCTTTTTTCTGTAAATAGTAATTTAAAGTCAAAAATATCAAATATCAGCTTTACTTCTGCTGAATTTATAGCAGATGCAACTATACCTGCTAATGCAAAGAAAAGTATACAGAATTTTCAGGGGCAGGTTCCTGAAGGATATACGTTTTTATGCAATATAGCATTCAACAGCGGAAATTCTTCTGTGGTTATACTCGGCGTCGGCGTTGGCAGTCAGTACTACCCTGACAGAATAGACGTATGGAATCTTGCTTCGGAAACGGTCACGACAACTGCAAAGCTAATAAAGCTTTATTATAAGTTGATTTGAGCATTACTGATAATATCAACGTGTGTGTCATAGGTGTCATTATTGTTAAGCTTTTTTAAATAAACATAAATAATAAAACCGACCAGTATGAGTGACCTCTGTGCTTGTGTCACCTAACCTATGCGCTACATAATTGCAGTAATGCTGAGAGATATTAATCGCTGTTGGTGTAATCTGTATGTAGCCTGTGGCAGCATCAACAGCAACCGGAATTACCATCTTATACTTTGATGTTAAACTAGCAATATCAACCTTAATAATGGTACGTTCATTACCAGGTGTATATGTTATATCTTGTAAAATTTGCTCAAGATTAAGCAGCATATTAGTTAAATTACTATTTATATGGTGGCAACATACCGCCTGAATATGTCTATCGTGTGGTCGATTCCGACATACGAATAATGTTTTCCTGCCGTAGAATTGTCTTTGTGCCCCAAATACTTCCCAGCATCATGAATGCTGCCACCGCGACGTACTATATTAGTGGCGGTAGTCTTACGAAACAAGTGAGGATATATACGCCTGTTTATTCCAGAATAATTTTTAATGTTATGTAAGCATTCTCGGATACCTTCCGGACTTAAACCATTATATGAATATTTATGAGAAAACACGGGAGCATTGGCAGATTCCGACAGATGCCGTTCTGAGACGTATTCGGATAAATATTTAAGAGCTATGGAATCTAGGCAAACAGGACGGTATGCGTGATTTTTTTTACCATATACTGTAATAAGTCCGGTATGCCAGTCTATATCAGATAGTTTGACGTCGCTAATTTCACCGACACGCATTGCGGTCGAGCGCAGAAATTCAATAAGTGCTCGGTCACGTCTTGTTTTACAACCGGATTTGAGCTGTTCATATTCGGTGGCTTCCAAGTGGTCTATGGGCTTTTCAATCTGTTTATATGGTTCAATAGCTTCGCATGGGTTTTCGATTATAAAATGAGATTTTCTCATCCAGGTAAAAAAAGCCGATATATTACGGCGGAGATTGTTGAGAGATACCGCTGTGTTGTCACGTTTCACAGTGTTAAGAAAATAGCTTATATCAATACTTGTTACTTCAGTAAGTGGTTTATGTATGACGTTCAGGAGCCGCTTGATTGTATCAAGATAGTATGCTACTGTTTTTGTAGAAAGCTTAGAAGCTTTAGTTGAGAGAAAAAGTTTAATGATAGATTCATTGCTGTCGTCGGCAGTAGCAGGAAGCGTCTCAGTGATTGTTAAAGAATAATGTGAGAGCTGTTTAATCAGAATTTCTTTAAGAATAGAGAGGTCAGCAGGCTCAAGGTGGACACTCATTGACATTATAATCTCGTTGATAAAGGTTTCGGATGTGTTCATAGAAAATATACTCCTTTGTTTTTTCAAATAATAACATGGGTTGCACTGGTGCAACAACCGAGAAGTAAAAAACTATCTACAACATCAATGAGCTAATTCCTCCGTACCTATATCAGTAAGCACACCCGCCACGCGTCTGTCCTTCATGGAGTAGCGCTGTGAGAGGTATCGGAAGGATGCTCCCGCCTCACCGTCCGGACCGCCATACTGGCTTATGATGAGCTGTGCAAGCTTCGGGTTGGTTTCCTTGATGTGTACAGGATACTCTAATTTTTTCTCATAAATCCACATTATTTATACGCCTCCATTTCCCAAGGCCACGGAAGCTGCTGCCAAGTCCAGCTTGTGTCCGAGTTGACCTGATAGAATGTGAGCGGTCCGTAGAGGCGCTCGTATTCAGCTACATTTCTTTCGTATGAAGCCTGATGCGTGTGAAAGGCGTTGAGAGCCTGAACGCAGTCAGGGTGGGTGTCGAGGTAGAGACCGAGGTCAATCATCATAAATTCGCACTCGTGAATTTTGAGGAAGAGAGCCATCTTATCCATACAAGCTTCATTCATCTGCATCTGCCTCCTCTCATAAACGGTTTCAAGAGCGACGGAAACGCGGTGCCGACCATAAATGCCTTTGATTCCTCAAAGAGCTCCTCAAATGCCTGAAACGGAATATATGCCATGGCAACGGGACAGTACGGCGACGGCATTACGCAGGATTGTGCCACACCGTCGGCAGGCATGCTTCGCGGCTGCGGAGTGACTGTATTCTGTGCACAGCCGCAGTTACTTGCCTGTCTGTTGCGGGACTGGTTAGGACAGGTCATCATCGGCTGACGTTGACCGGCGCGATAATTACCATTATAATAAGCCATATAAAACTCCTTTTTACATTCTATAAAATTATAATATGTAACAAAAAAATATTCGTGTAAAATTAAGTGTAGTTTATTGAATTTTTTGGTTCTAAAATCTGTAACACAAACCATTCGTATGTTATCATAAATAGTAAACAAACCTTATCTGAAAAATAATAATACAAAAATTGAGGTATTCACATGAAGTTAAAGAAAGACTCTGCACAGGAGAAGGCAAAAAGAGAAAAAAGCAGAAAGGAAGTTATCATTCTTGAAATGGCTGGCATTTTACTTCTGGTCCTTTCGTTTGTCTGCATCCTGATTCCCGTATTTTTGAGCAGAGGGGACGGGAATTTCAGGTACGGTCTGCCGTTTATCATCGTGTTCTTTGTGCTGTGTATAAGCAGTGTCGCCGTTCTGATATATGTTTTTCCTGATGCCGTAGTGCACGATTTATATAGAAATGTGGACAAGTACAGTAAATGGAGCCTGTCGACGCTGCACCATGTTGAAAAGGAGCGGACGGCGGAGCTTTTCAGAAAACACGGATTTAAAGAGGCGGGCGGTGGATTTTATAGGAAAAATATGCTTTCCTTTTCAAAAGACCGCATCTGCTATTATGTGGCTTTTGCGGATGCCGACGATGTGGACAGGGCTGTCGATGACGCGCTGTGCCTATATGCTGACCGATGAAACAGTGCTACCTGACAGCGAGGGAGTAAATGTCGTTCCCGTGCTGGTTGACAATGTGACGGGGGAGGGGACTTTTCTGTCAAAAAAGCGTGGCATAAGCATATATGCGCACGGGTGCAGGCTTCTTAAAAGATATATGCAATGATTTATAAATATAATGACTGCGTGGTCAGTGAAAGGAGACAACATGTTAAGACTGTTTAACACCCACGAGGTGAGAAAAGCCACTGAGCTTGAGGGAATATGGGATTTTGAGATGGAGGGGAACGATAAAAGGTATCGCATGATGGTGCCGGGCTGTATCGAGCAGCATCCCGACTTTCTCGACAAGAGGGGAATAGGCTGGTACACAAGAAAAATCAATATCCTTAACGATACTAATATGAGGCTTGAATTTAAGGGCGTGAGCCACACGGCGGACGTGTATTTTGACGGGGAAAAGGTCGGACATCACTACAATGCGTTCACGCCGTTCTCAATGGTGATAAGGGATGTGAAGGCGGGCGCGCACGAGCTCAAGGTGAGGGTTGACAACAGATTTACACCCGAATCGGCGCTCCATGTGCCTAATGACTACTATACATACGGCGGAATAACAAGACCTGCGGCAATCGAGGAGCTGGGTGACGTGTACATTAAGAATGTGCATTTTAAGCCGATTATGTCGGAGAACGGATGGAAAGCGGGAATAAAGATAAAGTTTGAGAACATATCGGACAGAGAGCAGACGGTGAAGCTTTGCGGGGAGCTTGTGCCTGATATGATTTATGATAATAATGGGAACAGAATCGACGGAAAAGCGACGGCAATAGAAGAACTTGACCGGAGCGTAACGATAGCTGCGGGGGGAGAGTATGTTTTTGAGACGGAGGCGTTCTTTGGTGATGTTCTACCTTGGAGCGGCGAGAGACCGAACCTCTATCTTATAAAGCTTCTGCTCTTAAAGGATGGCAAGCCGATGGATGACCTCATAGACCGTATCGGCTTCAGGGAGGTTAAGGTGTCGGGAAAGGACATCCTTGTAAACAGTGAGAAAATCTACATGAAGGGCTTTAACAGGCATGAGGACTATGCGACGGTCGGATGTGCCGTTCCGCTTCAGCTCATGGTTCAGGACATGGATTTGATGCAGGAGATGAACGCGAACGCCGTGAGAACCTGCCACTATCCGAACGATGAGAGGTTCCTTGACCTGTGCGACGAGAGAGGAATGTATGTGTGGGAGGAGAACCATGCGAGAGGCTTTGGCTTGGAGCGTATGCAGAATCCGAACTTTGACGGTCAGTGCAGGGATTGTATCGACGAAATGATAGAGAATCATTTCAACCACCCTTCGATAGTTATATGGGGAATTTTAAATGAGTGCGCGAGTGAGACGAAGGAGGGCAGGGAGAAGTATGCCGCGCAGTATGCACAGATACGCTCGCTTGACCAGTCAAGACCGACAACCTCGGCGACGTGCAGGCATCTCACCGATATATGTCTTGACCTTCCGGATGTGGTTTCCTTTAATATGTACTCGGGCTGGTACAAGGATGTTCCGATTGATGAGACAAACAATGCGGAGATAGAGTGGATAAGAAGAAGCGGGGGCGAAGGAAAGCCTATTATCGTGAGTGAATTTGGTGCGGCGGCGATATACGGCTACCGCGACAGGGCGCACGCTAAGTGGAGTGAGGAGCGCCAGGCGGACATCATAAGGGATAATCTTGAGGTTTACATGAACGATGACAACATCTGCGGAGTGTTCGTGTGGCAGTTTGCCGACTGCCGTGTGACCGAGGAGGAGTGGTTTGCGACGAGAGCGCGCTGCCACAACAATAAGGGAGTGGTGGATGAATACCGCAGACCGAAGCTTGCTTTTGACACAATTAAAGAAATGTTTGAAAAATATAGGAAATAATGTCTAAAATACAGATAATCAGCTTGTCATAATGATACATTCAGTGTTAAAATGTAACATATAAAAACATCAAGAGAAGGATGGAGTTGTGTATGGAAAACAGCAGTTATGATGAGCTTAAGCTCGCTAACAGGGCAAGCATGGCGGCGTACAGTATTATGAACCTTATTCTGGTTGCCTGCTATCTGCTTGAAGTAATTAAACACAGTAGAACGCTGGGATATTTTATCGTGTTCTGCATTTTTGCGCTCGCGCCTTATGCGTTGTGTCTGGCACTCTATTTGAAGAACAAGGGAACGGCGGTGCTTAAATACGCCATATCGGGAGGGTATCTGGTATTTTATCTCTTTATCATATTTACCACGGTGTCTCCTGTGGCTTATGTGTATGCGCTGCTCATTGCGGTGGTTCTCGTCTCCTACAATGACCTCAAGGTCTCGGCGGCTTTCATGGGAGTTGTGTCTGTCGGAAACATCATTCAGGTTGCCTACAGCGCAATGTCTGGGCAGTTAGGCTCTGCGGATGTCGCCAACACCGAGATAAGGGTTGCATCGGTTATTTTGTTCACCGGCTATTTTATGATGGCTACCTACGTTTCAAAAAAGACGAGCACCAGCCGATTAAAGCAGGTTGAAGCCGAGAAGGAGCGCACGGCGGACATGATGAACAGCATCCTCGAGATTGCCGAGCAGATTACGGACGACATCAATCAGGTTTCAGGTAAGGTTGAGACACTTGAGGGTACATCCAATAAGACAAAAGACTCCATGAAGGAGGTAGCTGCCGGAACGAATGAGACTGTGCAGTCAATTCAGGTCCAGATGGAAAAGACTGAGCAGATTCAGTCCACCATAGATAATGTTGAGCATGCATCGGGCATGATTGTTGACAATGTGAATGAGACTAAGGCAGAGCTTGATGTATCAAAGAAGAACATGAATGAACTTATGAAGTGTGTTCAGATATCCAATGAAGCTAATGCAAATGTATCTAAAGAGCTTGCGCAACTTCGTGAACATACCGGAAGAATGCAGTCGATTATTGAACTTATCAACAATATAACTTCACAGACAAGCCTGCTTGCACTTAATGCAAGCATTGAAGCTGCAAGAGCCGGAGAAGCAGGACGGGGATTCGCGGTTGTGGCATCGGAAATATCCAATCTTGCAGACCAGACGCAGGGAGCTACGGAAGATATCACAGGACTTATTGAGAGTATTTCATCACAGTTATCGGATGTGGTGAAGGTTATTGAGGATATGATAAGAGTGTCGGAGAATCAGAATAAGGTGGTTGATGACACCGCTAAGAGCTTCGAGAAGATTGCCCTAAAGAATGACAGAGTGTATGATGAGGCGGGAAAGATGAACAGCCTTGTTCATGAACTTAATGATGCCAATCAGGCTATTGTTGACGGAATTCAGACTATTTCAGGTGTTACCGAGGAGGTTACGGCACACTCGACAGAGACGCTCAAGGTCAGCGAGGACAACAGCATGATAACGCAGGAGGTCGGACAGACCATAGGCAGCTTGAAGGAGCTGGCAGACAGACTTAAGCAGCTTGAAAAATAAATCTGGATTTTTAAGATTAAATGTGTTATTATATAAGAGTTGTTATATATGTTATGCGGGAGCATGCTCCCGCAGCATGCAGGATTAGTACATCGGTAGTATATCAGCTTCCCAAGCTGAGGAGGCGGGTTCGATTCCCGTATCCTGCTCTGAATGAAGTCCCGCGGATGCCCGGCATGGGGGTCTGCGGGACTGTTGTTTTATATCTTTTTTTACGCTTTGTACTTACTCTGTTCACATTTGTATGGTACTTTATATTTGAAAAAAGTTACAGAATAATGTGACTGTCGAAAGAAAAAGATGTGTACAGGAGATGGAGAGAGCTATGCAGAATATTTTATTTTTTCTTACACCGAAGTGTGATGTGGTATATGTATATGAGGACGCGAATATAAGACAGGTTTTAGAGAAGATACGTTATCATAAATATACGGCAATGCCGATTATAAGCAGGGATGGTAAGTATGTGGGGACCATCACGGAGGGGGATTTGCTCTGGAAGATGGCAGATGAGAACATTGCTACATTTGAGGAAGCTGAGGAAATTCCGATTTCCGATATCAGCAGGCGTGTGAACAATCATCCGGTAAATGCGGAAGCTAAGATGGAAAATCTTATTGATCTTGCAATAAGACAGAATTTTGTTCCGGTGGTTGATGATGAGAATGTTTTTATAGGAATTGTGACCCGTAAGGATATTATTCAGTATCTCTACAAAAACTATAACCATAATTAAAAATAATTATAAAAATTTTTACCGAAATGCAACCTTTTTTGAAAAAGGCTGTGTATATGGACAGGATGATATAACGGAGGACGAGATGCAGGACAATGCTATCGTGAAGCTTTTCTTAGAGCGTGATGAGCGCGCACTTAAGGAAGCTCTGGAAAAATATAATCATTATTGTATGCATATTTCAATGAACATACTTAATAATTGTGAGGATAGCGAGGAATGTGTAAGTGATGCGCTTTTTGGAGCGTGGAAATCAATACCGCCGCATCATCCTGAAAATTTGGCAGCATTCTTGGGAAAGCTTACCAGAAATGCGGCTATCAACAAGTACAATGCAAGACATGCGGATAAGAGAGCGGCAGGCGAGTATGCTGTATCCATTCATGAGCTTGACGAGTGTATACCCGGTGCGGGGAATGTTGAGAGCCGTGTTGAGGCAGCGGAGCTTGAGGGCGTGATTGATAAATTCTTAAGAAGTGAGAAATCGGACAACAGAAATATTTTTCTGCTCAGATATTACTACAGTTGTTCGGTTTCAGACATTTCCGGGAGAATGGGAATCAGCGAGGGAACGGTAAAATCGACGCTTTCAAGGATGAGAGTCCGCCTTAAGAAGCACCTTAAGAAGGAGGGAGTATGGTGAGGAAAGGAGAGATACTTTCGCAGGCTGTGTCGGGTGTGGGCGATGACCTTTTAGACGGAGCAAGGGAGCTTTTTGAAAAGAGTGAGTCGGAGATTGCGCAGACGCAGATTGCATTTGAGAAAAAAAGACGTGCGGCGCGAAATAAGCTTATATATGCTTTTTCGGCAGCAGTGGCAGCGGCATGTATTTTTATTGTACTTGGTACAGGGCTGATACCTATGGGCGGAAATGCCGGAATGCCGAAAGTGTATTACGATGGCGTAAGACCTGGAGCTGACGGGACGGCAGTGAGTGTCGGTGAACAGTCGGAACCTGATGTGGCGGCATATTCGCTTGAGCGGGGCATGGGTCAGAGCGGAACGGAGTTCACGCTTAACATTAAGGTGAGGGGAAATTTCACTATACAGACATCAAGCGGTGAATTTCTGCCGGATGGCTGCAATATGGTATCGGCAAGAGACGAAGCAGATATTGTGTGGGCAGTCGAGTTGGAAGATGGAGCATGTTTTACGGTAGCTTACGGGGATAAGACCGAGAAGATTGAACTTCATTTTGACGATGAGTCGGGACAGTGGATGTTAAGAACAGGGGAATGATTTTATATTATATGGAGGAATTTATGAGAAGATTAGCTTTAATGACAATTATGACTGTATCCGTTGTTGCACTCAGTGCATGCGGAAAGAAGGAGAACAACGAAACTACAACCGGGCAGACAACAACTCAGGTTGAGACAACCACACAGGCTGAGACAACGACGGAGGAGCCTAAGACAGAGGAATCATCCAAGGATGAGGTCCGGAACGATTCTGAGGGTGCTGTTAAAATACTTGACGACATCTGGGCAGAGTATGGCGAGGACGAGAAGTTTCCTGCTGCCGGCGGTGACTACAATGAGGAGAATATGAGAGACAATGCTGCGGGAAAGTATGGCATTGAAGATACGGCAGCACTTAACAACACATTCGGAATTGCAGAGGATGATGTGGCTTTGATTGATGATGCGGCATCACTCATGCATATGATGAACATGAACAGCTTTACCGCAGGTGCTTTCCATGTAGTTGATAAGGACAATGCTGCATCGGTTGCAGAGCATATAAAGGACAGCATCCTTGCAAAGCACTGGATGTGCGGTTTCCCTGATGAACTCGTTGTATATCAGGTTGACGATTATATTATCTCAGCTTATGGTCTCACGGATTTCATTGAGCCGTTTATAGAGAAGATTACGGCTGTATATCCTGATGCAGTGGAGTTATACAAGGAGAATATTGAGTAATAAAATCATATATTAGGGGGAAGCATGATATTTTCAAGTATACCGTTTTTATATTACTTTCTGCCTGTGGTGCTGCTTATGTATTTTGTGGTGCCGCGAAAGGGAAAGAATGCGGTACTCTTGTTCGCAAGCCTTGTATTTTATGCGTGGGGAGAGTTAAGATATACTCTCCTCATGTTGGTTATGATTACACAGGGCTATGTGTTCGGAAGGCTCATAGATTATAAGAGAAGGTGGTCAAAGATATTTTTGGCCACCTCTGTTGTAATAAGCCTTGGAGTGCTGGGATACTTTAAGTATGCGGGATTTTTTTTAAGCTCGTTCGGCAATGTGACGGGAATTGCGATGCCTGTGATTAAAGTGACACTGCCGATAGGAATAAGTTTTTACACCTTTCAGGTTATAAGCTACGTTATTGATGTATACAGGGGAACCGTCGCGGCTCAAAAAAATTATATAGATATGGCTATGTATATCTCAATGTTTCCGCAGCTTATTGCGGGACCGATTGTGAGATACTCTGACATCGAAGGACAGCTGAAGGTGAGAGAGCACAGTGCAGACAAGATTGCACACGGAATAAGAAGATTTATTATAGGCCTTTCAAAGAAAGTTCTTATTGCAAATCAGCTGGGTGAACTTATAGATGCTTACAGATTATCTTCGGAGCCGTCGGTGTTATTTGTGTGGATGTATGCGGCAGCCTGTACGCTCCAGCTCTACTTTGATTTCTCGGGTTACAGTGACATGGCGATAGGACTTGGTAAGATATTCGGGTTCGATTTCCCGGAAAATTTCAATTATCCGTATATATCAAAGAGTATAACCGAGTTCTGGAGAAGATGGCACATGTCGCTCGGAACGTGGTTTCGCGACTATGTGTATATTCCGCTCGGAGGCAACAGAGTGAAGAAATCGAGATGGTTTTTCAACATAATTGTCGTGTGGGCACTTACCGGTCTGTGGCACGGTGCTGCCTGGAATTTCGTCGTATGGGGACTCTACATGGCGGTATTTCTCATTATAGAGAAGAGTTTTCTGCTTCCGATTCTGAAAAAAAGCAGAGTCGCAGGACATATATATACGATGTTTCTCGTGATTATAAGCTTTGTTATATTCAGTGAGGGGACTATGGCGGATGCAGGAAGGACGATTGCCGGAATGTTCGGCGGTATGGGACTTTCAGTGGTTTCTGCGGAGTCAATTTATTATCTTAAAAGCTATGCAATAACCTTCGCCATTGCCATATTTGGTTCGCTTCCTGTTGTAAGTAATATTTTTGCAAAGCTAGAAAACGGAATTAAGGATAGCAGGGTGACGGGGACAATGCTTGCGGTTGCGGAGTCGGTTGTGCTTGCGGCACTTCTCATCCTTGTGACAGGTTATCTTGTTGACGGCTCGTTCAATCCGTTTTTATATTTCAGATTCTAGGAGGGCAGTTTGAAGAGATATATTAATAAGAACACAGTGGTTATTGTGGTTATGGCGGTATGTCTGTACGGTTTGTCAATATGGGGAATCGTTAAGCCTGACGGAACATATTCGTACAGTGAGAGGCGCGGATTAAAGAGCTTCCCGAAGCTCACATTCCGGAATGTCGAGTCGGGAAAATTCATGGAGGATTTCGAGAAATATACACTTGACCAGTTTCCGATGAGGGATACCTTAAGGAGTATCAAGGCTGTTGGAAATTTTTATATGTTTGGAAGAAAAGACAACAACGGACTGTATCTTGCAGACGGTTATCTGTCAAAGCTTGAGTACCCTCTTAACGAGGATTCAATTGAGTATGCAGCACAGTGCTTTGAAAATGTATATAATCTTTATCTTGACGGAAAGGCCGATTCGGTATACGGCGTTATTGTGCCGGATAAGAATTATTTCCTTGCCGCGAAAAACGGGTATCCGTCACTTGATTATGACAGACTGTCCGGTATGCTTGAGAACAGAATGGAATTCATGAAGTTTATAGATATAAGAGGGCTTCTTGAGATTGGAGATTACTATAGGACGGACACTCATTGGAGGCAGGAGAGGATAACGGATGTTGCGGCTTACATTGCCTCTGAGATGGGGGTGACTCTTTCGGGAGGGTATGATGTGATGCAGCTTGAAAAGCCGTTTAGCGGTGTGTATTACGGACAGGCTGCACTGCCGATTGAGAAAGAGACGTTGTATTATCTTGAAAATGAAACGATAAAAAACAGTACGGTGTATGATTATGAGTCCGGAAAAACGGTCGGAGTGTACGATATGGAAAAGGCTGACGGTGCGGACTTGTATGAGGTATTTTTGTCGGGCTCGAGGTCGCTTCTTGAGATAACGAATCCGATCGCTCAATCAGACAGGGAGCTTGTTATATTCAGGGATTCGTTCGGAAGCAGCTTAACCCCTCTCTTTATTGAGGGGTATTCGAAGATAACGGTTATCGATATAAGATATATTGCACCTGCATATCTTAAAAGATATGTTGATTTTGAAGGTAAAGACGTCCTGTTCCTTTACAGCACGCTCGTGCTCAATAACAGTGATACTCTTATAAAATAACGAACGGAGTTATGTAGTACAATACTATATAACTCCGTTTGCTTTTCTGTATTCCCTCGGGGATATGCCTTTGGCTTTTTTGAAGCTGTCGCCGAAATAGTTGCTGTCGTCAAAACCGCACTTTTCGGCAATCTCTGTTATTGTAAGGTCGGTGTTTAAAAGCAGCTTGCAGGCTTCAATGATTCGGATGGTGATAAGATATTCCTTGTAACCGAACCCCGTACACAGCTTGAATTTACGCGAAAAATACGAAGGGCTCATACTGTATTTGTCAGCAAGCTGTGTGAGTGAGAGGTCATGCGTGAAATTACTTGATATATACCTTGCGGCATCCGATATGATGTCGTCACCGATTTCCGCGACGGCACAGGGGTGATCTGAGTTTTCGTGGCAGCGGAGTACGAACATGATAAGCTCATAGACATACAGCGAGAGTATTGTCGATGAGTATGAATCCACTCCGTTGTGCTCGCGGATTATCTTTCCGAACAGTTCCTCCACATACTCACGGCGGTTGGGAGGGATGGAAAGCTGACGGTTATCAAAACATTTGTCAAATGAGTCGTAACCGATTTTGGATATGAGAGGTTCGATAAAATCGTCATTAAAATCCATGACAATACGTTCATGAGTTTCTCCGCCTATATAGGTGGTGCGGTGAAGTTCTCCTTTCGGGATTACAATAAGGTCCCCTTTTTTTACCGAATATATAGTATCATTTATGAAAATCTTACGCGTTCCGGAAAGCAGATAGTAGAATTCATAGTAGGGATGATAATGCGCATCCTTCATTTCGGCGTAAGCTTTTCCTTTAACCTGAGTTATGTCAAAATTCATTTTTTTGTCACTGCAAATCATATAATCCCCCAGTTGTGTTGGTAACCATGATTTCGTTTAATATCATTATTGTAAGATTAGTAAAAAAAATTGTCAATAAAAATGTAAAAAAAACTGTAGTCAGGTGACATTATATAAATAAAGACGTAGATATTACATTTATAATATAGTATGATGTTGATGGAAGAACGGACATGGCGGAAAATATGATAACAGGTATTATCAAGTCCGGGACAGAGGTTAGCACGGGGAGGAAAAATATGATTAATTTACATTTGGAGAAGTTGTACAGGTATCCGAGATGTATGGAGCCGATGTGGATTGCGGTTCCGGTAAAGAAGGGCAGGCTTAAAGATGCAGCGGCTGTCAGTGTGTATGACGGTATGGAGAAGCTGCCTTCGCAGACTAAGGTGACGGCAAGATATGATGACGGTTCGGCAAGATTTATTTTTATGAGGTTTATGGGAAACCTTCCGGGGAACAGTGCAAAGGATTTTTCATTGTGTCTGGATAAGACGGAGGAGAAAGAGTATCTTAACGGAAATCATGAAAGCCGTATATCCGATATGAATAAGATAGTGACAACCGAAAATGAGGATGGATTCACTGTAGATACAGGTGAAGTGTGCTTCAGAGTGAAAAATTTTTCGGAGAGCATATTTGATACGGTTATGTGCAGAAATCAGCTCTATGAGCGCGGGCAGTTCATCGGACCGGTGCTTCGCGACGGCTTGGGCACGGAGTACAATATAACGCTCGACCGCTGGAGAGTGGTTGAGAGCGGTGACGTCTGCACGGTTCTTGCTGCAACTGGAAGCAACGATACGGAATTTTGCGGGTGCGAGGAGAGCAATCACTATCGCTTCGAGATAAGAATTACGGCTTACGCGGGAAAGCCGTGGCTCGAGATAAGCTACAGGCTTTTTAATACCTCGGAGACACCGTTAAAGATAAAATCGCTTGTATTTTCAATAATGAGCGCGAACGGAATGAAGCAGGACATAACGCTTGCGGATATGGATGGCTCGGTCATAAGGACGACGGGCATCAAGGGGCTTGACAATATAGAGAAGGAGACACCGACGGATAATGTGAGAACCTGTGCGGGGGCTTCCAACTACAAGACCAATTTTGTAATAGGAAAGGACGGAGCGCAGGTCAACAGGGTGGCTTACGACAAGGCGCTTCTCATGGAGGGCAACGAGCACATGTCTGAGGTGTTCTACGGCACGTTTTTTGCGGATAGGACGGATGCGAACGGAGGAGTGTGTGCGACAATCTATCAGGCACAGCAGAATTATCCTAAGGCAGTGAAAGCCGACAAGGACGGACTCTATGTGATGCTTGTTCCGGAGGGGTTCAATGATGTGGTCATGCAGTCAGGTATGGCGAGGGAGCAGAAGTTCATGCTGCAATTTCATGCTGCTGATGAAAAGATAGCTGAGCTTGACAACAGAAGCCTTATATACCAGATGCCTGACAGGCCTGTTATCGCACCTTTTGTGTACAAAAATTCGGGTGCGGTCACGGATGTGTTTGCCGATAAATATAATCCTGATATAGATATGCTGCTTATAAGCAAAGGTGATGCACGCTCGAGGTGCTTTGGAATGCTCAACTGGGGTGACACAATCGACTGGAACTATACAAGGCAGGGACGCGGGGGAGGAGAACCTGTGTGGCTTAACAACGAGTATGATTTCCCGCATGCCTGCGCACTCATGTATATGAGAACGGGTATCAGAAGATATCTTGATTTCTGCATGGTTCATGCAAGCCACTGGATGGATGTTGACGTGTGCCACTACAGCGGAGACAGCTTAAAGCTTGGCGGGCTTGTTGAGCACACCAACGGTCATGTGATTAACGGTGTTATGGCTCCGAGCCACGAGTGGGTTGAAGGTTTTCTTGATTACTACCATCTGACAGGTGATGAGAGAGGTCTTGAGACGGCACTCGGCATAGGTGAGAATATAATGAAGCTTCTGGACACGCCCGCATACGCGGTTGCGGGCGAGAGCAGCGCAAGGGAGACGGGATGGGCGCTTCGTGCGCTTACTGCGCTTTACGTTGAGACGGGAAATGATAAATACAGAGCCAAATGCGACAAGATAGTGGGATATTTTGAAAAGTGGTATGAGGATTATGGCTGTTTTGCGGCTCCGTATACCGACAACACACTTATTCACGTCGGATTTATGATTTCTGTTGCCGTCGGAAGCCTTATGAGGTACTATAGAATCAACAAGACGGATGAGCTTAAAGAGCTTATCATGCTTGCCGTCGACGATATACTTGACAACTGCCTGCTCGACTGCGGACTGTTCTACTACAAGGAGCTGCCAAGTCTTGCAAGGCTTGGCAACAATACGCTGCTTCTCGAGGCGATGGCTGCGGGCTATGAGCTTACAGGTGATAAAAAGTACCTCGAAGCGGGACTTGCAACTTTGCAAAGAACTCTCATGGAGCCTCACAAGTATGTCGGCGGTGATAAGCAGATAATCGGTGATGCGCTCGTGTGGGCGGGCGATTCGACTAAGGGGTTTGCACAGAGCTTCTATCCTATTGCGTATTACTATAAGTGCCTTGTCGAGGCAGGAATGGAAGAGCATGTTCACATTTAAGGATGACATTTTAAAGGTTTCGGTCCGCAGTCTTGTGGAGTTTATCTGCCGTGAGGGAGATATTGACTCAAGACGCGGACGGGGCGGCGATAAGGCGGCTATGGATGCGGGAAGCCGTGCACACCGTCGCATACAAAAGCAGATGGGTTCACAGTATGAGGCGGAGGTTCCGATGAGAATGGAATTTCCGTCTCATAATTATACTGTCGTGATTGAGGGAAGAGCCGACGGAGTTATAACGGAGGACGAGGGAATCACGATAGACGAAATAAAGGGAACATACAGAAACCTTAAGAAGCTTGATGAGCCCGTCGGCGTGCACAAGGCGCAGGCGATGGTGTACGCGTATATGAAATGTGTGAGCGATGAGCTTGACCACATAAGCGTCATGATGACTTATGTAAATCTCGACAACGACGAGGTAAAGTATTTTAAGGAGAGCTTCTCCTTTGCGCAGATAGAGGCGTGGTTCATGGATGTGCTCGGCAAATTCAGAAAATGGGGCGATTTTCTCTACGAGAGCAGAATACGCCGTCAGGAGTCAATTCACGGCCTTGAATTTCCTTTTCCATACAGGGAGGGACAGCGCGATATAGCAGTGAGCGTGTATAGGACAATAAGAATGAACAAAAAGCTCTTCATTCAGGCGCCGACGGGTGTCGGAAAGACAATGTCGACCGTGTTTCCGGCGGTTAAGGCGATAGGCGAAAACCTTGGGGACAAGCTTTTTTATCTGACGGCAAAGACGATAACGAGAACTGTCGCGGAGGAGGCGTTTGCCATTCTGCGGAAAAATGGTGCGGTGTTCAGGACGGCGACCATCACCGCAAAGGAGAAAATCTGCATGTGCGGAAAGCCCGAGTGCAATCCGCTCGCATGCCCTTACGCGAAGGGGCATTTTGACCGTGTAAACGATGCCGTCTACGACATGGTGACGCACGAGGATGTCATAACGCGCGAGATTATAGAGGATTACGCCAACAAGTACACGGTCTGTCCGTTCGAGTTCTCGCTCGATGCGACCTACTGGGTGGACGGTGTTATATGTGATTACAACTATGTATTTGATCCTGATGTGTACCTTAAAAGATATTTTGCCGAGGGCGCGTCGGGCGATTACATTTTTCTCATAGACGAGGCGCACAACCTTGTTGACAGGGCGAGGGATATGTACAGCGCAAGTCTTTACAAGGAGAATTTCCTGAAGGTGAGAAGGCTTGTCGAGAAGGTGGACAAAAGGCTCGCTTCGGCACTCGCTAAGTGCAACAAGAACTTTTTGGAGCTTAAAAAGATCTGCGATGACGTGATTGTACTTGAGAGCATAGGCTCCGTCATGCTGTCGCTTGAGAGGCTTTTTGAGGAGTTTACGCGCTTCTTTGAGGATAAACCCGAGTTCGAGTACAGTGAGGAGGCGTCGGAGCTCTTTTTTGAGGTGCGACATTTTCTCAACATGTACGACCTTATACAGGACAACTATGTAATCTACGGGGAGCAGACGGACGACGGCTTCATGCTAAAGCTCTTCTGCGTGAATCCCGCGCCTTGTCTTGCGGAGTGTCTCAACAAGGGAAAGTCAGCCATATTTTTCTCGGCGACGCTTCTGCCCGTTATGTACTACAAGGAGCTGTTAAGCAGCAGGGACGACTATGCCATCTACATCAAATCTCCCTTTGACACGGCGAACAGGCTGCTTGCGGTCGGATATGATGTGACGAGCAGGTACACGAGGCGGAACGAGAGCGAGTTTTTGAAGATAAAGGGCTATATCGACACTGTGACGGCGCAGAAAAAGGGAAACTACATGATTTTCTTTCCGTCCTACGGCTACATGGAGAGCGTGTATAAGCTCTACGGCGATGAGGAGAGGGGTAACATCCTTGTCCAGAGCAGGGGAATGACCGAGCAGGAGAGGGAGCAGTTCCTTGAAAGGTTCGTCGCGGGAAATTCG
>UQZF01000002.1 GCA_900545455.1 uncultured Eubacteriales bacterium | reverse complement strand
CCAACGTAGAAATACATGTCGCATTCTTTGCAAGTGTCTCCTCCGTCTTAACAACAACAGTGCCATCTGCCTTCATTACAGCCATCTGGCGATTATCATCTCCGCCTTCTACCCACCATACCTTAACGCTGGCAGGATTGCTCGTTGTGAATCTGACACCATTCATTTCATTGGCAAACTTACTTCCGAAATTCACTCTTACACCTGATGTGTATCCATCATCAAATTTTTTGCTGCTTGTATCAACCTTTGACTTAGCGCTGTAAACCAATGTGAAGTAATCATCGGTTCCGACAACCTCTTCTTCCTTATCAGCCTTAGCTCCTGCCGCAAATGTTGTCATATCCTTTGTCTCAAAGCTGTATGTCTTAGGTTCCTCAACCGGTACCTTCTCCGTTACCACAACCTTAAAGAAATAATTGTTGCTTGTTGCCGAGCCTATATAATATGTTCCCGCACTCTCAAGCTCTAATGTGGAAATGCAGGCTGCGTTCTTTGCAAGTGTTTCATCAGTTCTGACAACCTCTGCTCCGTTAGCTCCAAGGATGGCTACCTGACGGTTGTCGTCTCCGCCTTCTGCCCACCATACCTTAACGGTAGCCGGATTATCCGTGGTAATCTTAATGGAATTCTTCTCCGTTGAAGCCGAACCGCCAAAATTAACTCTCTGTCCCGACTCATATCCATCATCAAAAGACTTCGAGCTTGAATCAACCTTTGACTTTGCACTATAGATAAGCGTAAAGTATCCGTCTGTTCCGGCTGTCTCAATATCTCCATCAGCCTTATCCCCTGCCGTAAACGCCGCGAGGTCTTTTGCTTCAAACGTATACTCTACCGTTGTATAGTTCTCTTCCGCACTTACCTTAACTCCTCCCGTAAAAGTCATCGGTATAAGACCAACAACGAGAAGTGCCGTCATAACCGATGCGATAACACGTCGTACTAACTTGTGTTTCATAATGTCCTCCTAAATATTTATTAGTGTCCGTGCCCCTCGGACAACCACGCACTAAGGGCACTTGCACCAGACTTTTAATATAATACCATCTTTTTATATATTTTTCAACCGTCAATTCAATATTTTTTATGCACTTTATACAAATTGAAAATGCTTACATTGTTGCCACGGAACTTTTTTGCACAAATAATCGTGAATAATCTGTGTTTTTTATGTAAATGCTTACCAGCCATTTTAAAAACCACACAAAAGTTCACAAAATCAACAAAAACAAAAAAATCGTTCATATCTCATGGTTGGATATGAACGATTTCCTTCATAATATAAATATATCTGTCTGCCACTCAGCCTCTTGCCGTCTCAATAATCATCTTCACCTCTTCAATATCCTTATCGGTAAATGAAGCTATCTGTTCTGCGGAGAGCCCGTTGTTGTGCATATTGATAATGATTGAAGCCTCTCCCTTTTCAATACCTCTCTCCTCTATTCCTTCACTGAGATTGCACATCTCTCCCACTTCCCTTCTCATATCATCCTCAATCGGGATGTCATACGCAGCGCTAAATAACCTTTGTTTACATACTATCATATACAAAACATTCCGTCAAGCACAATTCCGATTTTTCACAGAATGTCTCCCTCACGCAAAAACAGAGCCCCGCATCGCGGAGCCCTGTCTGTCGTACTATTTGTCGTATTTTCTTTTGAGAGATGCAAATTCCTGATTGATGCGCTGAACCGTATCGGTATCACCGCACAGATTATCAGGATGGTATATTTTAAGCAAATCCTTATAACGCTTCTTTAGGGCGAGCTCGTTGCCGACACCGCGGAAGAACGTCGTCGCCTGCCCCTTCATGCTGTAGGAGGCACTTGCACGCTCGGAGTTGAGCTGCTTTTTCATGTGCTCAACACGAATGCGCTCCTGCTCCACCGCCTTCTTCTCTATGGCAAGCTTGTACAATTCCTTTTTGAGAATCTCCAGTTTCTTCTCAAAAAGCTCATTCTCCTTGTCCATGCGCTCGCGCTCGCGCTCGATTGCCGCCTTTTCCTCGTTAATTCTTATGTTTTCCTTAAAAAACCATGCCTTCATGCCGGCAAGCTGCTGTTCGTCAGCTGCGAATACATCCGTTACTGCATCAGCCACAAAAAACACCTCCCTAAATAAGACATATTATCTGCTCATCTTAACCGCTGTCTCAAGCGCTACTTCCATCATCTGTGTGAAGGAATTCTGTCTCTCCTCGGCAGTTGTAGCCTCTCCTGTGAGAAGATGGTCAGAGATTGTAAGAATTGCAAGTGCATTCTTGCCTGCTCTTGCGGCGTTCATATAAAGTGCTGCCGCCTCCATCTCGACTGCCATGATGCCAAGCTTGCGCCACTTTGCCGAAGCCTCTGTGTCATCGCTGTAGAAAGTATCTGATGAAAGAATATTTCCCACATGGTAATTTGCACCGTTCTCTTTTGCAGCCTCGATTGCAGCCTCCATCAGCGGATAGCTTGCGATTGCCGAATAGTTTCCCGGCAGACCGAACTGTGAACCATAGTTAGAATTAGTTGAAGCTCCCATTCCTATTACGAGGTCTCTTACATGAACATTCTCCTGCATTCCGCCTGCGGAACCGACACGGATTATGTTGTCAACCTCGAAGAAATTAAAAAGCTCGTAGCTGTAGATTCCGATTGAAGGCATTCCCATACCGCTCGCCATAACGGACACCTTGA
Organism: uncultured Eubacteriales bacterium; assembly: GCA_900545455.1. Taxonomy (GTDB): domain Bacteria; phylum Bacillota; class Clostridia; order Lachnospirales; family Lachnospiraceae; genus CAG-882. The sequence goes on along the minus strand of UQZF01000002.1, from coordinate 40,738 downwards.
CACCCTTGTATTCACCCGTGTAGCCCTGAACTCCTCTTACGTTGTTGACCAATACAGGGTTGGAGAGAAAATTCTCAGCGATGAACTTCGCTCTGAGAGGATCACCAGGCATGAGAACCGTCTTGCCGAAATCTCCCGGCTTTGCATTTATATGTGGTGTTGGATAATTTGCCATAATTTTGTCTCCTTATTTGTTAAAATTAATAATGTTTTCCTTGTTGAGTACAAAGTCATAGTAGTTACAGTCTTCCCTCTTGCGCCATCCGATATGCTTCCAGAAAGCATTTCCCATATCGTTCTCGGTAAAAGCAATCAAAGTGACGTTGCTTACATGTTCTGCTTCAAGAGCTTCCATCGCCCTCACTACCATTGCCTTTCCGATACCCTGATTGCGGAAGTGCTCAGCTACACATACATGATACAGAGTGCCTCTTCTGCCGTCATGACCGCAGAGAATACTTCCGACAATCACACCATCCTTCTCAGCAACGACACTTGTTGTCGGATTTCTTTTAAGGAATATCTCCACACCTTCCCTGGAATCGTCAATGGAGCGTATTGCAAATCCCTTAATGCCGAGCCACAGACTGCGCACTCCGTCGTAATCGTCTATGGTCATGGTTCTTATAGTAACACTCATTATTTTGCCTCGATATACTTCTGAGCAGTGAGAAGCTCTGCGATAAGTACCGCACCGCCTGCCGCACCGCGGATTGTGTTGTGTGAAAGACCTACGAACTTGTAATCAAATACGGTGTCCTCTCTGAGACGTCCGAAGGATACGCCAAAGCCGTTCTCATAGTTCACATCGAGAGCAACCTGTGGGCGGTTGTCCTCCTCAAGATACTGGATGAAGTGCTTTGGTGCGCTAGGAAGGTTGAGCTCCTGTGGAAGTCCCGAGAAGCTTCTCCACTTCTCAATAATCTGCTCCTTGGTAGGCTTCTTCTCAAAGCTTACGAAAACTGCTGCCGTATGACCGTTTAAAACAGGTACACGGATACACTGTGTAGTGATTACAGGAAGCTTTGCCTTCTCAATCTTTCCGTCAACAACCTTACCCATAATACGGAGAGGTTCCTGCTCGCTCTTCTCCTCCTCGCCGCCAATGTAAGGAATGATGTTTCCAACCATCTCAGGCCACTCCTTGAAGGTCTTTCCTGCGCCTGAAATTGCCTGATATGTTGTTGCGACAACAACCTTAGGTCCGAACTCCTTTAATGCAACGAGAGCAGGTGTATAGCTCTGGATTGAGCAGTTAGGCTTAACAACGATGAAGCCCTTCTTTGTTCCAAGTCTCTTCTTCTGAGTCTCGATAAGAGCAAGATGCTCAGGATTAATCTCAGGAACTACCATAGGAACATCCTCTGTCCAACGGTGAGCGCTGTTGTTGGAGACAACAGGAGTCTCTGTCTTAGCGTAGTCCTCCTCAATCTTCTTAATCTCTTCCTTAGTCATATCCACTGCGCTGAATACGAAATCAACCTGTGAAGCTACATGCTCAACATCATTTACGTTGAGGACGATCATCTTCTTAACTGCCTCAGGCATCGGTGTATCCATCTTCCAACGGTCGCCCACAGCATCCTCGTATGTCTTTCCCGCTGAACGAGGACTCGCTGCCACTGCGACAACCTCAAACCAAGGATGATTCTCAAGCAGAGCGATGAATCTCTGTCCTACCATACCTGTTGCTCCTAAGATACCTACTCTTAACTTCTTTTCCATAAATAGTTTCCTCCGCAATTGTTTTATTTCAAACGGCTCTCACCGCTCTACTAACTTAACTACCTGCAATCATCATGACATTCACAGTCACACGGTTGATTTTCAAGAATATCCGGTATTCCGTTGCCGTCACTGTCAACCTCTCCTGCCTTAATTCCTGCATCACCGACCATATCTCTTCCCCTGACATTATACTTATCGCGCTCAACATTTACATACTGCTCAATAAGCCCTGCCACCATTCTGACCTTATGAACATTCTTGAGAACATTGTCACAGTTGTACACACCGCTCGCATAGATGCTTATTGTTCCGTAGTTGAATATTCTTCCGAGAAATGAAATCTTTAGCTGCTTATCCTTCACCTTGTATAATTCCACCTCATCCTCGGTGATATTTAAAAAGCCCTTCCTTATGACAAGCTTGTTGTCGTAGAGAATGTATTTTGTAAATGTAAAAGGAAGTCCGAGCGCATTTCTCTTCTGCCCCTTCCATACAGGCTTCTTCTTAGGTTTCCTTGCCATGATAATCCCTCCTGTTAAAAGTGTGAATAATCATCTTAACAATCTTATCTAGTCAACCTTGCTGTAGTAGCCGAACTCATAACCCTTGGCTCTGACTCCGTCGATGAAATCCGCAAGCATCGCCGCGTTGGTTGTCGACTCTGCGTGGAGAAGATAAATCGCACCGCCGTGAACCTTGTTGAGTGCATTCTGAAGTGATGTGTCAACATCAGGCTGGTCATCAACTACCCAATCTCTGTATGCGAAGCTCCAGAATACGCTTCTATAGCCCTGGCTCTGGACAATCGCAAGGCTCTGCTCGCTGAATGCTCCCGTAGGGAAACGGAATAAATACATCTGGTAGCCGAAATGCTCAAGCACATAGTCGTTAACCTCCTTTACCTCATTTATCTGCTGCTCAACAGACAATGTGCTGAGTCCCGCAGCAGGATGGGTAACCGAGTGATTTCCAACCACATGTCCCTCGTCAATCATTCTCTGAACAAGGTCAGGATTCTCCTTCGCATAAGGAAGTGTGATAAAGAATACCGCCTTTACATTCTTTTCCTTGAGTGTGTCGAGGATTCCCTCCGTGAGACCGTACTCGTAGCCCTCATCCATTGTGAGGTACACATAGTTGCTCTCAGGCTGTATGAAATCCGTTGTATATTTGCCGAATCTGTTAATGTACCACTGAAGTCCCGTAGGTCTGTTGTTCTCATCGACCTCTGAGCCGAAGCCGAACGGAACATACTCTGACGAATATGCATCAAAATCCGAACCTATTGTCACTGTTGAACCGCTGTTAAGTGACGCCGAAGCATTCTGTACAACAACCGTAACATCTGCTCTTGCTTCATTTCCGCTTCCGTCCCTCACCGATATTGAAGCAGCATAGGTTCCCTCTGTATTAAAATCAACCGCCGATGTATCAGCAGTTATCCTTGATGTGACATCACCGTCTATGTTATCCGTTGCAGTAACATTTGCCGTGATGTCGACAGGATTTCCAACCGTCGCATACACCGTGGAATTAACTCCGCTCAGCACAGGTGCCTCACTATCGTTTACAACCATTATGACAATCGGTACAACCGTCATGTTGCCGTAAGCATCCTTTGCACATATCTCCGAGTTGTAAGCTCCCGCCTCAGAATAAGTTACGCTGTCGGAGAGCTGCTTATCGGCATCCGCCTTGGTGATGTCATCGGCAAATCCGACAGTGACGGATGCATTATCAGATACTGACTTCAACACATCCGTAAGCTGCAATGGCTGTCCCGGAGCTATTGAGAACTCGCTTGCATACAGTTCAACGCTTGGAGCCGTCGTATCAACAACCTTTACCTCTATTTTTAGTGTCTTTTTCGGATGAACTATCTCTGCCGTGTATGTTCCGACCGTGTTGTAATCGACTGAGCTTGTGTTGACAACACACTTTGCAAGCTCCTCGCTTGTTCCCTTTACATATATGGAAGCATTCTCCGGCATCGAATTGCCCTGCTCTAATATAAATGTCTTAGCGTTGAGTGTTACCGGAGCTCTTCCGCATCCGCTGAGCGATACCGCACTCACAATCATTGCACCCGAAAGCACGAATGCAGCCATCGTGTTAACCGCTCTGCTCTTTTTATTTGAAGCTGAATTTCTTTTCTTAAAAAACATTATTAAATCCTCTCTGTATTCCTTTTTGCCTTTCTTACACTGTACAGTATTAAAATGCTGTATCAAGAGATATACTAACATAAGAAAATTAATTTGTACAGTGCCAAAAATGCGCAATTAGTACTGTTGATTATCATAATATCCCATATTATAATAAAAAAAGCTATAATATCATCCACCTAAGAAACGGAGCCTACCATGACAAAATTTGAAGAATTGCTAAAGAATATACATCACAAGCATGTATATATACAGACTCACAATTTCCCGGATCCTGATGCAATCGCAAGCGGCTACGGTCTCTCAAAGCTCTTAGCGAACCGCGGAATCACATCTACCCTGTGTTACAGCGGACGCATTGACCGCCACAGCACCGCCAAGATGATTGAACTTGCGCATATTGAAATACATAACATCAATGACCTTCCGTCCGTCACCGACGATGACGAGGTTATTCTTGTGGATTCGCAAAAAGGCAACTCCAACATTATCAATATGACCGGCGAGGAGATTATATGTATCGACCATCATCCTACCGGAGTGCGCACAGCCCCTCCAGACACCGAATACAGGTTCTATGATATACGCCCGGATGTAGGCGCGTGTGCTTCGATTATTGCAAGCTATTTCTATGAAAATGACATTCCAATGGATGACAATACCGCAACCGTCCTATGTTTCGGAATAAGGATGGATACCAAAGGTCTTTCCAGAGGTGTATCCAACTTTGACATGGAAATGTTCTACAGAATATATAAGCACAGCAACCATGCAGTAATCAATTCCCTGGAGAACAGCACTCTTGAGTTTTCGGATCTCAAGGTCTATGCAGCAGCCATAAACAGTATACAGGTATACGGAAGGGCAAGTTTTGCCAATGCCGGTTACAACTGTCCCGAGGCCCTCATTGCGAGCGTATCGGACTTCATGCTTCAGCTCAAAGAAGTGGACTTTTCTGTCGTGTACTCGTTCCGCAGTGACGGTGTCAAGCTCTCAATCCGAAGTGAGGATGCCCTGTATGATGCAGGCGCCATTGTCGGAAGAGCTCTGCGCGATATAGGCGGTGGCGGCGGTCACGCCTCCATGGCAGGCGGCTTCATACCGTATGACAAGCTGCCCGGACTTGGAAAAGATGATGTCGAGGACATATCCTCCATCATACGGGAGAGATTCCTGCACGAGCTTTCCTGATAATGCATAAGTGTCAAAATATGCCTCTCATCAATGTGAGCGCATATTTTGACACTTTATTTTTAAATATATTTTTTTGAGAGGACTCTCTCTAAAATATTTATGAGCTGATAAAGCACAGTCGCCATTATACAGAGAATTATGATGCTTAACATTACCCAGTCAAGTTTGAACACCTGACTTCCATATATGATAAGATACCCAAGTCCCTCGTTTGCCGCGAGAAACTCTCCGATAATTACACCGACTAGCGATAGTCCCATATTGACTTTCATTGTGTTTAATATAACTGCAAGATTTCCCGGAATGAGAACCTTGGTGAGTACATGAAAGCGCGTTCCGCCGAGCGTCTTTATAAGCTTAATTTTGTCGGCATCCATCTCCATAAAGCCCGTGTACAGCGTAAGGATTGTTCCAAACACCGCAACCGATATGGCTGATATTATTATCGTCCTGATATTGTTTCCGAGCCACACTATGAGAATCGGTGCAAGTGCCGATTTCGGAAGGCTGTTTAACACCACTATATACGGCTCTATAATCTTCGAAAAACTCCGCGACAGCCACATAAACACCGCTGCCGCAAGCCCAATGCCGATTACAAGAAAAAAGCTTATAAACGTCTCATACAATGTCACCCACACATGCCGAAACAGCGAGCCGTCCGCACACATATCCACGAAACATTTCACAATTCTTGACGGGCTGCTGAAAATAAAGTCATTTATTACCCCCGTCCGCGCACATATCTCCCAGACCGCTATAAATACTGCAAGTATAAGTACTCGTGCGCAGTTTACCTTTATCTTCTCCTTTCGTATTCCCTCAAGGTATATCTGCTGTGCCTCGCTCACACATATTGATTTTTCCGGTAAAACATTTTTATTCTTCATCTATGAAAAACACCTCCACAATTCATGAAAATATTCCTGGAATTCAGGTGCATTTCTTCTGTCAAGCGGAGATAACTCCCCAAAATCAAGTTCTATTATCTTTCTTATTCTTCCCGGTCTCTCCGACAGAACCACAATCCTGTCGCCCATCGCAATCGCCTCTGACAAATCATGGGTAACCAGAAGTGCCGTCTTTTTTTCCTCCTTGATAATTCTTCCGATGTCATCACTCACTTTAAGTCTTGTCTGGTAGTCAAGTGCCGAGAACGGTTCATCGAGAAGCAGGATGTCAGGATTTAGTGCCAGTGTCCTGATTAAAGCCGCTCTCTGTCTCATTCCCCCCGACAGCTCCGATGGTCTTTTGTCCTTAAAAGCATCCAGTCCGTATCTTTCAAGCAGCCGGTTCACCCTCGCTGAATTCTCCTGCGTCATAAGCTTATTTATTTCAAGACCCAGAATCACATTGTCATATATTGTCCTCCACTCAAAGAGATGGTCGCGCTGAAGCATATATCCGATTGTCGCATCATTTATACATAAACCATCCGCAACAGGTGTAAGACCGGCAATAATAGAAAGGAGAGTCGATTTGCCACAGCCGGACGGTCCGACTATGGAAATGAACTCTCCTTCATTAACGGTCAGGTTGATATCGGTCAGTGCCTTTGTCTCGCCTTGGGGACTATGATAGGAAAAGTCCAGGTCCTTAATTGTCAGGATTGCCATTTTTTCTGACTCCTGTCTCTTTAGGATATACCTTATTATATGGAAAAAGGCGCACAATGTGCGCCCTCCCCTTAACTTATCAGTCTATAATTGTCTCCGTTTTAAGCTCAATCCATCCCCTCTCGGCAAGCATATCCATAATATCCGAATCTATATCCATCACATCACCGTGCTCTATGAACCTCACATCAAAGACATCTGCCAGACACGGCATCAGTTCCTGTATCGTCTCAACCTTTATCTCGATGATGTCCCCGTCAACATACTGTGACAAATCAACACCTTCCATAGGTGTGAGCGCAATCGGTGTCTCCGATGGATATACGGCATCAGGTTCCGTCATCGTCACGAGCATCGGCTGGCTTAATCCCATGAGGTAATGCCCTCTGACCCACCATTCATGTTCTGTCTCGGTGTCCTTATTCTCCTTCCCGCACGCACACATTCCCAGCGCACACACGATAAGCATAACCGACAAAATAAACACCGCTCTTTTTTTCATTTAAATCACCCTCCTTAAAATCCGTTAAAAAACACACTGCCTGTACAAAAAACATATTGATGCTTCTCTCATACAAACAGTGTGTAAAAATACTTATTTTGTTTCAATTATCTTAAAAATTTAATTTTTGAAATAAAAAAAGCTTGTGATGGGACTCGAACCCACGACCTACTGATTACGAATCAGTTGCGCTACCAACTGCGCCACACAAGCGAACCTCATATATATTACATCAATTTACACTAATATGCAAGAGGTTTTTATAAAAAATATATTTATACTGCGATAACAATACCTCCGTCGTTCGCATACATACTCGCAACGCCAGCAGTGTCCACAATTACGACATCCTTGAAGCTGCACTTGTCAAGAAGCAGTCCCTTGACATACTCCGCACGTTCCGGACAGTTACAATGTGATATCGCAAGAACCTTATTCTGAGGCTCCTTGACATTTTCTAAAATTATCTCACACATGCGCTTTAAAGCCTTATTAAGACCTCTTGTCTGCTCAAGCTTGATTATCTCGCCGTCCTTAGCACTCATGACAGGCTTGATGCTGAGCACATTGGCAAGAAGTGCCTGAAGATTGGTGAGTCTTCCGTTCTTGCGGAGCGTCTCAAGTGTCTCAAGCACGAAATAAGTTCTCATCCCATCGCGGAACTCAGAGGCGGTCTTTACAACCTCGTCAAAGCTCATTCCCTGCTCTGCACACTCTGCAATCTTCATTGCTATTACCGCCTCGCCACAGCACGCCGACAATGAATCAAATACATGGACATGGTTGCTTCCGCCGTCCTCCTCGTACATATCAGCTGCAACAAGCGCACTGTTGTATGAACCACTGAGCTTTCCCGAGAGTGTGACAACATAGACATCCCCGTCGGCATTCTCATACTCGGATAAATATCTTTCCGGTGATGGACAAGCCGACTTAGGACACTCCTTGGAATCGCTCACTCTCTTTAAGAAATCCTTCTGGTTGAAGGTATCATCATCAACAATATCCACACCGCCCACGGTAAGCGTAAGCGGGACAACCGTAAAGTGCTCATTCTCTCTAAGGCTCTGCGGTAAATCACATCCACTGTCCACAATAATCTTATAATTCATAATCTTAATCCCCTTTTCCGAGCAGTATGCTGCATATCATATATATTACACTAAATATCGCATTATTCAATATTATTAGATGTAGTTTTTAATACTAGATAATCATAGCACACAATACTACGTTTGAAAAGGGTAAAATACTTTTTTTATAAATTTTTTCCAATTCTTTAGAAGCTGAAGAATCCCTTCACAAGCTCCTCCATATAAGCCTGATCCTTGGCACCCATCGTCTCCATAGCCGAGTGCATGGCAAGAATCGGTGCCCCTATGTCGACCGTGAGCATAGGAAGCTGGATGTCCGATATAGGTCCGAGCGTGCTTCCGCCGACCATGTCGGAGCGGATTGAGAACTTCTGGTAAGGAATGTCAGCCTTCTTACATATCTGCTCCACGATTCCGACAGCCTTGGCATCCGTAGCATAACGCTGTGCAGCCGAGCGCTTGATAACAGGTCCCGCATTCATGACGACGGCGTTAGTAGGATCATTCTTCTCAGGGTGGTTCGGATGGGTTGCATGAGCCACATCGAGTGAAATCATCATGCCGTTGAGAACCTTATCAATATATCCCTTTCTCACATCCTGCGCGCTCTTATCACCGTCGGAGAGTGTTCTGTAGAGCTTCTCAAGAATAAAGGTGAGAACCGACGAGTTGGCACCCTGCTTTGTCATGCTGCCGATTTCCTCGTTGTCGAATACCATGATTGCATTTATGCCATCAGAATTCATACTGTTTGACCTGCTCTTTGACTTTGTGCTCTCTATAAGCCCTACAAGGCAGGCGACAACCGATGTCGCATTGTCAAGCCTCGGGCAGAGAATGAACTCCTCATTCATTCCGACGTATCTTCCGCCCTCCGTGTTGTAGACATAGCCCTCATAGTCGAGGATGTCCTCCTTCCTTACATTGAGCTCGGATGCGAGGTACTCCATGAAGAAGTCGTCCTTGTCCTTCTCAGGCTGGCAGAATATCGGAAGCATATCCACCTGCTTGTTAAGCTCCACGCCCTTGTTAACACCGTTGTTCATGTGGATTGCAAGGTTAGGTATCGTCACAACCGGACGTCTAAAATCGACAATCTTTACCTCCGGCTCAAACACGTTATCGCTCTTTACCGACACTCTCATCGCTATCGAGAGCGGTCTGTCAAGCCAAGTGTTTAATATCGCTCCGCCGTAGCCCTCGACATTGAGCTTTCCGATGTTTCCCATTCCCGTTTTCATCTCAGGATTAGGCTTAACGGAGAATGACGGGCTGTCCGTGTGCGCCGTGGCAATTCTTAGCATTCCGCCGTTGTACTTCTTTCCCACCGTGAATGCCATGAGTGAGCTGTCATATACGTTAATATAATAGCTTCCTCCCTTCTTTACCTTCCAGTCGCCGCCAAGCATAAGCTCCGTAAAGCCGTTCTCCTTTAACATCGCCTCTGCTGTCTTTACCGTGGTGAATGAGCAGGTAGCATCTCCTATGAATTTTATAAGTCTGTCTGATGATTCTTTAAATTCCATCTTGTCTCCAATCCGCACAAAAGCTTCTTTAGCTCCATGCTTTATCCAATGTGTAAAAAGACTTTACAACATTTTTTGTTCCCATTATACTTATTTACAATAAATGATGCAAGTGTCAAATAATACTACGATAGGAGAGCAGCATGATAAGCATAGAATTAGACAGCACCAAAGACTTTATGTCGAACCTGTTCATAAAGGATACCTTCGACCATTTTCTTTGCAGGGAATTTCACACCGACACCTTCGTCTCGTTCACGATTGACGGGCGGATGTTCACGGATTTTCTTAATGATATAGAAAAGGAGGAGCTTGCGGGAAACGACTACGCGCCGTGGTCAATGCTGAAACCCCACTGCTTCAACATCATCAAAGGTAACCGCACTCCCCTCTCAATGAGAATCGTTTTCGCAATGCCGCCGCACTCCATCCCCGGCTTCATATCAGGCAATGGGCTTAATATACGCCCCGAGGATATAAGCGGGCTCTACCTTAACATACGCTATGAAAACAAGGTGCTCTCCGTTGTCACGGGCACATCGCTCAACACCTTCACCCTCGACAAGAGCGTCGAGAACGCATGGGACACGGCAGTTGAACATTTCATAAAAAAAACTCAGGGGCAGTAAAGTCCCTGAGTTTTTAATATTTTTACTTAATTACTGCACATTGACAAATACTGCATCCATGAACTGCTCATAAGGAAGCACATCTGACTCTGTCAGATCTATAAGCACATCTATATCACCGTATATAACTCCGTTGGATGTCTCAACAACAAAGTATCTGTCCTGTCTGAGATCTGTAGAATCATCTCCGTGGCTGTATTTTACATCGAACTCATAGATGGTTACACCGCTTGCAAGCTCTCTGGCAGTCATATCCGAAAATTCTACATTCTTATAATATTCTGCATCCTGATAATCATATTCCTGCTCATACGCATAAACGTCCTCAGGAGTTACTCCTGACTCATAGTTCATGAATGCATAGCACCACTGATCATCCACTGCAGTGAAGCAAATGCTTCCCGTATCAACATAGCTGTACTCAACATCAACCTTTACAAGATCCTTATCATACTCGATAACAGCCGTATCATTCGTCCATGAATCCGTAATAGTTACGGAACCGTCATAAACCTGCTCCACGTCCGATGTATCAACGCCGTATGAAGAATCAATGTCGGTATCCACACCCGGAATATCTACCATATCTCCGAGAGCGTCGTCAAGAAGTCCGTTCTCGTATGTATAGACAAGTGCTGCATATAGAATGTCGGAAAGTGCCGTATAGTTCTTTGGAACATCAACAGCAATGCTGTTGTCCTCTGTGAGCACTGACTTGGCATTGAATTCCAAATCCTCATCAGTATCCTTGTTCTCAACAGAGCCCTGAATCTCACAGGTATATACTCTGCTGCCTTCCTTGCCTGTGAGGCTGTCAGTCATTGTAAACTTGCCATCAACTGAATCTGTGCTTCCGGCCATCGTATCTACAACATCCTGTCTGTTATCCTTGAGGTCAGCAAAAGCATCCTTATATGCCTGGCTTACATCATCGAACTCAGCTTCCTTGACTGCATCTTCAACAGCAGCCTCTGCCTCCGCCTTAGCCTCCTCAATGTCAGCCTCTGTAAGGCCAAGGTCATACTCATCATTGAACCTCTCAAGTGCCGTGATAATCTCGTTCATATAGAGATTGAGGAACTCCTTGAGAGTCTCATCATCAATTGAACTGTTCTTATCAATCTGCTCTAAAAGTGCATCCTGATTATCAAGAAGGCTTGTAATGAAAGCGTCAACTAACTTTGAAAGTTCTTCCATACCCTCAACAGTAACCGTAAACTCTCCCTTATTACTCTCTATCTTGGTATCCTTGAATGTATTCTCCAAAATTGATACATATAAGTCTGTCAGTTCAGAGCTGTCTGCATTCACATTTATCATCCCCTCGGCAAGAGGTAACTGAATGCATTTAAGTTCCGTTCCGAACCCTGCCTCGAAGTCCTCAAGTGAAACTCCCATAGCTGAAAGAACTGAATCAAAAGCATTAAATATTGCCTCTACATCGATATACATAGCATCCTTTGTCAAAATAAGAAAATCATCAATATCGAATGTGTAGAGTGAATAGCTTACCTTAGCCCCCATTGTTACAGCTTCGCCGTCAGTCTTACCCTTCAATGTCATAGACATGCTGTCAACACCACTTATGCCCGAATCAACCTTAACCTTGATTTCGTATGAGTAATGTGTCATGGAGGAAGCATCCTTCATGATAGAGAACATCGTCTGCTTAGACTTTCCGCTGCAGCCTGTTACAAGCGCCATGCTCATAACAAATACGAGCAGCACAGCCAGAACTCTTCTTAATTTTTTCATGTGTTTTCTCCTTTTTGTGTTATTTTATTCACACTTTAACATATTATCATGTTTTATTTTAAAGTCAAATTATTATGTATGATTAATAAGTACCATTTTTACATTTCTCAAAAAATGCACTCAAACAAATACAAAAAAAAGCGTTGTAGTCCGCACCCAAACAATGTATAATGATTTGAAAAGCGGTTTTACGACGCTTATACTAGACTTTTATAATATAATCTCAGGAGGAAAATGTTATGAAACATCTGTTAAGTCCGCTCGACTTATCCGTTGATGAGCTCGACAAGCTCCTTGATGTAGCAGAGGACATAGCTGCCGATCCGTCAAAATACGCTCATGTCATGGACGGCAAGAAGCTCGCCACCCTCTTCTACGAGCCAAGCACAAGAACCCGTCTCAGCTTTGAGGCAGCAATGCTCAATCTCGGAGGTTCAGTTCTCGGCTTTTCATCCGCCGATTCAAGCTCGGCAGCCAAGGGCGAGAGCGTTGCAGACACCATCCGTGTTATTTCCTGTTACGCCGACATCTGTGCAATGAGACATCCAAAGGAAGGTGCTCCGTTAGTTGCCTCCATTCATTCAAGAATACCCGTAATCAATGCCGGAGACGGTGGACACCAGCATCCGACACAGACTCTCACAGACCTTATGACCATCCGTGCTCTCAAAGGTCATTTTGACGGTCTTACAATCGGTCTCTGTGGTGACCTAAAGTTCGGCCGTACCGTTCATTCACTTATCAATTCCCTTGTACGATACAACAATATTCACTTTATACTTATCTCCCCTAAGGAGCTTCGCGTGCCTGATTATATCCGCGAGGATGTTCTTATGGCGAACGGTGTGGAATTTGAGGAAGTTACAAGCCTTGATGAGGTTATGCCTAAGCTCGATATACTGTACATGACAAGAGTCCAGAAGGAACGTTTCTTCAACGAGGAGGAATACCTCAGAATGAAGGATTATTACATTCTCACCAAAGAAAAGATGGCTTTGGCAAGAGAAGATATGATCGTACTTCATCCGCTTCCGCGAGTTAACGAGATTTCCGTTGAAGTCGACGATGACCCACGTGCAGCATACTTTAAACAGGCTCAGTACGGCGTGTACGTCAGAATGGCACTTATCATGTATCTGTTAGATGCAATACCGAATATGAAGGAGGATTAAAATCATGTTGAATGTCGGAAAACTTACTGAAGGTTTCGTTCTCGACCATATTCAGGCAGGCCGCTGTATGGAAATATATCAGTATCTCGGTCTTGACAAGCTTGACTGCTGTGTTGCCATAATCAAAAACGCAAAGAGCAAAAAGATGGGAAAAAAAGATATTATCAAGATTGACGGCGGACTTGACCTCGTAGACCTTGATATACTCGGTTTTATTGACCATAATATTACAGTCAACATCATAAAGAACGGTGAAATTGTTGAAAAGAAAGAGCTCACGCTTCCTAAGAAGGTCACTAACGTGATAAAATGCAAGAACCCGAGATGTATCACCTCAATCGAGCAGGAATTAGATCAAGTATTCTACCTCACCGACGAGGAGAAGCAGGTATACCGCTGCAAATACTGCGAGGAGAAATACTCCAAGCTCTCATAAGTTTCATAAATTTTCTTATCAGTTTTATTAATATATAATAAAAGACATCGGATTGGACGACACAAAGCATGCTTCCTATCCGATGTCTGTTTTTTATGTTTTTTATAAACGTCCATCAATGTCTGCCGCACACCGCAAGGTACACAGCCTCGGCAATCATCGTGATGTAATTCTCCTCCGTGCTGCTCCACTTATGCTTCAGCCCGAACATATAGAACGCCGCAACGAACTCCGGCTTCTTTGTATCAGGAAGCATAATATTAATATACGACTGACAATCACTCTGCATAAGCCTGTCGTATGCGGACATATCTCTTCTTGACACTCCGTTGAGATTGTTCATCACAAGAACATTCTCACCCGCAAGCAGCTTCCTGTATGACTCATCGAGCATGAATTCTATATCCTTGATCGGTTCAGGGCACTTCCCCGAATATATCTCATTCTCAAGTTTCTCTCCGTAGTGGATCGCTATTGCTCCAAGACCAAATGCGTCTCTCACGCTGTCAAGAATGACTCCGATGTCCTTAGAGCCGTCGACAAGCAGCTCCCTCATCACATTCTTGAGTGTCTTGATATATACAGGATATATTCCCGTCTCCGTCTGACGTCCTACAACATCTATCGAATCATGAAGCTCAGGCCTGTAAATTATGTATCTGTTCTTTCCTTTATCCTTTGCGATATACAGTGCTTTGTCCGAAATCATGAACAAGTCGTTAAAAGTTTTTCCCTCTTCCGGATATTTTGCTATCCCCATTGACAATGTGTATCTGACACCCGGAAGCTTATTTGCCTGTTTGAGGCGGAGCTTTGACAGCATAGCCTTCAAAAACAGCCTCAGCTGCTGCTCATCAGGCAGTTCCTCCGTCAGTATAAAAAATTCGTCTCCTCCGAAACGTCCTGCTATTCCGCGGCCGTCAAGTGCTTCCGTGATTGTCTCCGACAGAACAAGTATCGCCTTATCGCCCATGAGGTGTCCATGTGTGTCATTGATTATCTTAAAATCGTCTATGTCTATGAGAATCATATACATAGTCTTATCACCTGCACTTGAAAGCGTATCGTTGGTATACTCTATCAGAGCCCTCTTATTGAGAAGATTCGTCGCCGCATCCTTGCCTGCAGGTGTGAGATAATACGGAATATCATCGTCGGTTATATTCTTTCGGTGCACAACCCCGACAAGCACATCCATGTTATGCTTAGATATAAACCGTGCATTGACCTCAAGAGTCTCCGGTACATGGTTAGAATTGAGAAAACCGGTCTTAACCACACATGAAAACTGGTTGACAACTGCTGCCATGTTCTCATACCACTGCTCTATCTCCGCAATGTTGCTTCCTCTGTTGATTCCATACTTTACAGCATTCTCATGCCACTCATCTATGTCACACTCAACAAGTATACATGCTTTCTGAACCACATAGTTATAAAATACTATTCTCTTAGTCTCAGGCCAGTATTCCATATACACAAGTCCTGCTATTCCCATGAATGTTCTGTACTTATCAAGCTTCTGCTGATTGTCCAGGTAAGATTCTTCAATCATATCAAGTCCGTATATATCGAGCAGATATATCCACTCACCGTCCTCCATAGGCTTAGACATGCTTATATGTATGTCAACCGGATGATAATGTTCATCCTTATCTCTCAGCATCGTTATAACACTGTACTTATCTCCCGGTTTCATATTCCGGCATACCGACAGAAATTCCTGTTCATAATCAGGATGGATAAGTTTATAGAAAAAAGAAGCGGAGTTCTTCCCCACAAAATCGTACAGGGCTTCCTCCGCATTCATAATTACATAGTCATTCCGTAAAACTGCCTTGGCAAACTTCATCTTTGTATTCAAATTTTTCTCTTCTGAGATACGTTCATACATCTATGAAATCTCCTCTTGGTAAAATACAAAATACCAGTCAGCCTGTAAGCCGGGTTATGTCTTGAATAATCATCTATCTAGACCTGCTGTTGCCAACAGGTTCAAGCGACCTACCTGAGACTGGCGGGCCACGTCTCTGCCTCTTATTCGGTCTTGCTTCGGATGGAGTTTACATGTGCCCTGTCTGTTACCAGACAGGCGGTAGTCTCTTACACTGCCCTTCCGCCCTTACCACGTCCTTGCGGAGCCTCGACCTTGCGGTCTGTGGCGGTATATTTCTGTTGCACTGGTCTTAGAGTCGCCTCCACCGGACGTTATCCGGCATCCTGCCCTATGAAGCCCGGACTTTCCTCACCTGCGGTCTTTCGACACTTGCAGCCGCGATTATTCAGCCAACTGGCAAAAATATTTTATCATTTTTATCTTAAATTGTAAACAAATTTTAATTTATTTTATTTTTATATACAATCCTGTATAAAATCACACCTTAAAACAGCTTCCTCCGACAAATTCCCTGATAATGGAATTTTTAGGAAGCTCATCACTTCCGACCGTGAGAAAATAATCTAAAAACTTTAAAAGTCTCTTAGCTTCCTCATATTCCGGTTCCTCCGGTCTTATTCCGAACAGTGCCGGCTCAGCGTAAGGCTTTAATACGGCAAGCTCATACAAAAGTGCCGAATTAAACATTGCATCCGCAGTCTCCTGGTACGGGAATATGTTAAGTTCCTCTCCCTTTCTCACTGAATCCCACATGGCAATCGTTCCCTTTGCCGTCGTACCCCTTGTTCTCGCGTCACGAACCATTCTTCTTATCAAACGACCGTCGGTTGTAGGTATTCTGTTGTGCTCATCGATATTCAACTGTGTGAGCGCACTTATATATATCTTATACTTGTTCTTCTTATCTAGCGAATGGGAAAGCTTATCATTGAGCCCATGTATACCCTCAATGACAAGAATATCATCCGGACCTAATTTCTTAAAGTCGCCCTTGTACTCTCTGCGTCCCGTCTTGAAATTAAATGATGGAAGCTCAACCTCCTCACCTGCCAGAAGTCTTGTCATATCTTCATTGAACTGTTCAATGTCAAGTGCTTCAAGGCACTCGAAATTATAGTTGCCGTCCTCATCCTTCGGAGTATTCTCACGGTTCACAAAGTAATCATCCAAGCCTATCGGATGTGGTTTAAGCCCCTGAGTGCGAAGCTGGATTGACAATCTGTGCGAAAATGTCGTCTTTCCCGATGACGACGGTCCTGCTATCATTACGAACTTAACCTCGGGTCTTGACGCAATATCCTCCGCTATGTCAGCAATCTTCTTCTCCTGAAGTGCCTCCTGTACAAGGATGAGTTCATTTATCTGCCCACTCGCTATGGCATCGTTTAAATCTCCTACATTCTCAATGCCAAGTTTTCTTCCAAGCTTTGTCGAATCGTCCAGCACATGAAAGAGCTTATTCTGCGGAGCAAAAGGCGGAACAGTCTCCGGTTCCTTTCTCTCAGGAAGCTGAAGCACAAACCCCTTGTCATATAAGAACAGTTTCCACACCGTAAGATAGCTTGTATCAGGAACCATATATCCGTAAAAATAATCTCTGAAACCATCTATCTCGTAGAGGTTCACCTTGGATGCACGACGATATCTGAACAGCTTCTCCTTGTCATACATCTCCTCGTCGTGAAATATTCTTATAACCTCGTCAAGACTGTATGTGAACTTGGTTATCGGAACGCACTCATCGACAAGCTCTTTCATTCTGTCCGTAATTCTGCCAATGAAAGTCTCATCAACAACGACATCCCCTGCCACGCTGCAATAATAACCCTTGCTGAGTGAGTACTCAACACATACATTCACGCTTCTTCCGTATACATCCCTCACAGCCTTTAGCATGAGAAATGTCGCACTTCTCCTATACGTCTGCATTCCCGACGTTTCAGCAGTAGTAACCCACTCTATATCACTCTTTTGACTCTCACAAATATCATTGTTAAGCTCAGTAAGCTTTCCGTTAACTCTCGCAAGCACAATTTTGTGTTTGTAATCCTTCTGAGCTTCAATTGATGCTTCAAGCAAATTCATGCTACACCTCCGTTATTTTCCCCAGTACGCTCTCAAGCAATGCTTCCTTTTTATCAAACTCCTCCAGCTTTCCCTGCGAACTCTCCCCTGCATTCTCTGCAAGATTTCTCTTAATTTTTTTGCATGTATCCTTCTCTTTTTTCAGATAATCTATAAGTACAGGATGTTTCTTTCCCATAAGGACAGGTCCGAATCTCAACTCCTCATCGCTGAGTTTTTCAGATCCGCTGTCTGCATGTACAGCCTTAATTATAATATAGTACTTGCCATCCTCCTTAACCATATCCTCATCGACTATCTTATATCCATTATCCTGTAAAAATGAGCGCACCTCGTACCACTCCGAATGCGGCGACAGCACAAGCTCCTTTGCCTCTGCCGCCACCCGGCATCCGTCCGTGAGTATTCTGCATATAAGGGTTCCACCCATTCCCGCGATTACTATAGATTCAGGTATATTTTTTTCAATGTCTTTAAGTCCGATGAGACCATCCGAGAGCACTGCATCTACCCTGTCTTCCACATTATAGAGCCTTATATTGTCAACCGCTCTGCCAAGCGGTCCCTCGGCGACATCGCAAGCGTAAGCCCTTCCGGCTCTTCCCGTAAGTACCTGATATATCGGTATATATCCGTGATCGGTTCCGATATCCGCAACTATCAGCCCCGGCGTAATCATATCCGCTACCTTATGTAATCTGGATGACATTTTAATCGGGCTTTTCATATTTTCCATGTCTTAATCCAGATAATCCTTGAGCTTGCGGCTTCTGCTCGGATGACGAAGTTTTCTGAGTGCCTTAGCCTCAATCTGTCTGATACGCTCTCTTGTTACATTGAATTCCTTTCCAACTTCTTCAAGAGTTCTCGCTCTTCCGTCTTCAAGACCGAATCTGAGTCTTAACACCTTCTGCTCTCTGTCCGTAAGCGTTGAGAGAACCTCATCAAGCTGCTCCTTCAAAAGCGTGAACGCTGCCGCCTCGGCAGGTGCAGGCACATTGTCGTCCTCGATGAAATCTCCGAGATGGCTGTCCTCCTCCTCGCCGATAGGTGTCTCCATTGATACAGGCTCCTGTGAAATCTTAAGAATCTCTCTTACTCTCTCTACCGGCATATCCATCTCTGCCGCAATCTCCTCAGGCGACGGCTCCCTTCCGAGCTCCTGTAAGAGCTGTCTTGACACACGGATAAGCTTATTGATTGTCTCAACCATGTGCACAGGTATTCTGATTGTTCTCGCCTGATCAGCGATAGCTCTCGTGATAGCCTGACGAATCCACCATGTAGCGTAGGTCGAGAACTTGTAGCCCTTGCGGTAGTCGAACTTCTCGACAGCCTTGATAAGACCTAAGTTACCCTCCTGAATCAGATCAAGGAAAAGCATTCCTCTTCCGACATAGCGCTTTGCAATACTTACTACGAGACGAAGGTTGGCCTCCGCAAGTCTCTTCTTTGCATTCTGGTCTCCGTTTTCCATTCTCTTTGCGAGCTCAATCTCCTCCTCTGCAGAGAGAAGCGGCACCTTACCGATTTCCTTTAAATACATTCTTACAGGATCCTCAATGCTTACACCTTCAGGAATCGAGAGATCAATCTTCTCGATATCAATATCATCATCGTCATCAAGAAGAAGCGGCTCTTCATCGTCGTCTGTTGTTCGAATAATATCGATATTGCTTGCCTCAAGATAATCAAAAATCTTGTCCATCTTATCAGGATCAAGGTCTATATCGGCAAATGTATCGATTATCTCCTGATAATCAAGTGTATTCTTCTTTTTCTTTGCAGATGCAAGAAGTTCCTTTAATTTTTCATCGAATTTTAACATGTTCTCATCCATTGTCATGTCCGTCCTTCCATAATTAATCTTATCTTTTCCTTTAGTTCAATGAAATATGCATCGTTTTTAATGCATTTTGAGCCTGAATTATATTCTGCAGTTCATTTATGTCAGTTACATTCCTGCTCTTGATATCCAGACTGTTCTTCATAATTCGCATTACAATATCATCTAATGCCTTATTTTTTTCTTTTATATCCATATTTTCGGGAAGTTCAGTATTGAAAAGTCTTGCTACCTCCTTATGGCTCTCCTCATCGGTGAAGCTTGATATAATCTTTGCCGGATTAAGCTCTCCTCTCTCAAACTGGTCAAAAAGCATAAGCGCAACCTTATAATAAAGCTCCTCTGTGAAGTCATCCGGCTTAACATATTTGGACACGGGCTTATAAAGCCCCGGTTCCTCGATAAGCCATGTAAGAAGCATCCTCTGCGCTTTTCTTATTCCGTCGTCCTTCTCCCTCGCCATAGGGCGCGATGAGCCTCGGCTTGAAGCCATTCCGCCGGAATCCTGCCCGTTGCTTCTGTTTGCCTCAAAGTTCTGTGCCTCATCAGGCTCGCTTCGCGGTGCCCTCTTAGATGAGACAAGCCCGACATTTGCAGCCCACTTTGCCACGAGCCTTGAAAGGCTGTCAGGGCTTATATAGTAGTTAGCCGCAACTGTCGCAATGTAGTTATTCCTCTCTACCTCATCCTCGAACTCCACGAGACGCTTTGCAGCTTCATTTAAGAACGCCGTTCTGCCGTCCGGATCTTTCAAATCATATTCTCTCTCAAGAATCGACAACTCGAACATGAAACTGTTCTGGGCATTGTCTATCCTCTCCTGAAACGCTTCAGCTCCCAGCGCCTTGATGAATTCATCCGGATCCTTGTACGGCTTCATGTTGATAACCTTTGTTCTAAGCCCGGCATTTCTGAGTATTCCTATGGCTCTTATCGCCGCCTTGGTTCCCGCGCCGTCGCTGTCGTAGCAGACGAGCACATCGTTAGTGTATCTCTTCATCAGCGAGGCATGTCCCGTCGTGAGTGCCGTCCCGAGCGATGCAACCGCCTGGTCAAATCCCGCCTGATGCATGGCAATCACGTCCATATAGCCCTCGCATATAATCATGTTCTTTTTTCTCGAACTTCTTGCAATGTTGAGACCGAAAAGATTCCTGCTCTTGTCAAAAATCTTAGTCTCGGGTGAGTTAAGGTACTTCGGTTCGCCCTCACCCATAACTCGCCCTCCGAAGCCTATAACCTTGTTGCTTATGTTCATTATCGGGAACATGGCTCTGTTAAAGAACCTGTCCCTCACTTCCCTCTCGTTGTATATAAAAAGCCCGGTCTCCTTTAAGAGCTCATCGCTGTAGCCCCTGCCCTTCATATACCGATACAGCTCGTCCTTGTAGGTTCCCGACGCTCCGAGCCCGAAGTGCGTTATCATTTCATCAGAAAGCTGTCTCTTATTTCTGAAATAGTCATACGCCCTCTGACCGTTCGGAGACTTGAGCAGACGGTAGTAGAACATAGCCGCCTCCCTGTTGATGTCGTAAAGCTGTGCCTTTAAGTCCTGCTGTCTCCTCTCCTCAGGCGACATAGACACCTCGGGTAGCTTTATTCCCGCTCTGTCAGCAAGCATCTGCACCGCCTCTAAGAACGTATAATTCTCGTATTTCATTATAAACGAGAACACATTTCCACCCTCGCCACAGCCGAAGCAATAGAACATCTGCTTAGAGCCCGACACCGAAAACGAAGGTGATTTCTCGTTGTGAAACGGGCAAAGTCCGAAATACGAACTTCCCTTTCTGGTCAGCCTGACATATCCGGATATGACATCCACGATGTCACTTCTGCCTCTGACCTCCTCTATAATATCATCCGAATAAAGCACTTTGTGCCTCCTTACTCCTTATAAGTCCACGACCGCGGCACAAAAATCTCCTCGAACTTGTGTACCACATACTGGTCGCTCATGCCTGCAATATAATCGCACACCACGATATTCACAGGCTCATTCTTTCCCCAAATCTGTATAAGATAATTCTCCGGCAGTGCATCTATATGTTCTTTATAGTACTCATACAGTTCACGCAGGAGTTTCTTTGCCTTGACCTCCTCGCTCTTGGCAGTCGGATTCGTGTACACACTCTGAAACATATATGCACGAAGTCCTCTCATGGCTGAATATTTTTCTTCGGACATTATGATATCCGGCTTTCCCTGACTTCCGTAAATTACATCATGTATTAGTGTGTCAAGCCTCTCCGTTGTGGAATGTCCCAATATCTTCGTATACTCCTCCGGAATATCATTCTCCGACATAATCCCTGCTCTTATGGCATCATCTATATCATGATTGATATATGCAATTTTATCCGAAAGTCTGACAATCTTTCCCTCGAGCGTGGATGGTGTCTTTGCTGTCCCATGATTGACAATTCCATCCCTGACCTCCCTGGTGAGATTTAGACCCTTTCCGTCCTTTTCTATTTTCTCTACAACTCTCAGGCTCTGCTCATAATGCTTGAAACCGTTCTCAAAACCATCATCAATAAGTGCCGCATTAAGAGCTGCCTCACCCGCATGTCCGTACGGCGTATGTCCGAGGTCATGTCCAAGTGCAATGGCTTCCGTCAAGTCCTCATTAAGCCTTAAAGCCCTTGCAATGCTCCTGGCAATCTGCGCCACCTCAAGCGTGTGTGTAAGTCTTGTCCTGTAATGATCACCCTCCGGCGCAAGGAAAACCTGCGTCTTATGCTTGAGTCTTCTGAATGACTTGCAGTGAAGAATTCTGTCCCTGTCTCTCTGATATGCCGTCCGCATATCACACTTCTCCTCAGGCACGTCACGCCCCGCACTGTCACGCGAGTGCGCGGCATAAGGACTCAGATACTCAAATTCAAACTGTTCCTGCTGTTCCCTTATATTCATCATTTTCCTCCATGTAAACATGTCCAAAACAATCCCTAATTTTATATACTGCGGCAAATACTAAAAATCCTTTTTTATTTTTACATATAAACAAATATTTTTGCACGGCAAAACAGCAGGGTGCCCTATTCCCTGCTGCTTTTAGAAGAATTATGTATGTTATGTATGTGGTTAGTTGTTGCTAACAAGGTGTATAATAAACTAACTTCCGCAATTTGTCAATAGTATTTGTAAAAAAATTTATCCGACGACCGCACCCATCGTTCCGGCGGCAACGCATATAAGCACACATCTTGCAAGCCGCCCACCGTCCGCGTGAAAACCGCCTCCGGAGATTATGGACACCGCAAGAACGACTGCAAAATAAACAGCTCCCGCACATACTCCCCATAGAAATCTCTTCTCTTTCTTTAACTTTCCCACTCCGAACCCGGCAATGAACGCTCCCACGGCATATATAACCATCGCCATAATTCCCAACTGTGCCTGCGAAAGCCTTAACTTATACGCCAAGAACGCACACACAAAGATGAGTATGACTGAGACGACAACCGCTGCGGCAGCCACCTTGAGTACCTGCATTATTTTTTTCAAAAAAAGAACCTCCGTATACTCTTTTATATAGAAGTATATGGAGATTCTTCTCCCATAATAACCGTATATTTCAACATTCGTTCCGATTTATACAGTCACTTTATTACTCAGCTTTTCCTCTGTGACGGTCTTTTTACCGGATGCTTTACAAGCTTTGCAAACTCCTCCGTGCGCTCTGCAAAATCATCAAGATTTTTTGCTTTCCACTCCCAGTTAGGCGAGCCGAGTGTACCCGGAAGGTTAAGTCTCGTCTTTGCAGGCATATCACATACATCCTGGTATGGAAGTACTGCCATATAGCAATCCTGTGCAAGGGTAAAGGAAACCATTCTCCACGAAATCGGACCCTCAGGTATTCCTGCCTTGTCGAGGAATCTCTTTGTCTGATTCTGCTCCTTTCTTGTGAGACTCTTGTACCAGCCGTTTATAGTGTCGTTGTCGTGAGTTCCCGTGTACATGACAAGATTGTGTGCGTCCGTGTACTCGCCATCGGCCACATCGTTCTCAGTAAAGCAGAACTGAACAATTCTCATTCCCTTGAATCCGTAGTGGTCACGGAGCGTGAGCACCTCCGGTCTTAAATCACCCAAATCTTCGACAATGATATTTATATCCGGCATCGCCTTGAATACGGTATCAAAAAGCTTGTAGCCCGGAGCGTAGTTCCACTCTCCGTCCACAGCCGTCTCGCACTCGGCAGGAATCTTCCAATAGCTGTCGAATGCCCTGAAATGGTCGATTCTTATTATGTCAAAAAGCTTGCTGCTGTAATCAAGTCTGTTAAGCCAGAATTTGAAGCCGTCTTTTTCCATGTAATCCCAGTCATATATAGGATTTCCCCATCTCTGACCCGTGGCGCTGAAATAATCAGGCGGTACTCCCGCTATAAAGCAAGGCTTTCCGTCAGCTCCAAGCAGGAAGTTCTCCTGGCTTGACCATACATCAAGCGAATCAATTCCCACATAGATGGGAATATCGCCCATAACCTTTATTCCTTTTTTGTTAGCATACTTTTTGAGTTCCATCCACTGTTTGTAGAACTCATACTGCACGAACATCTCATATTCTCTGTTCTCTTTAAGTTCAGTCAGGTCGTATTTGTGGTCTTTAATCCAGTTTTGCTCCTCTATCGGCCACTCATTCCAAGCCACAAGATTATTCTTTTTCTTAAGCGTTAAGAAAACAGCATAATTGTACACCCAGTCCATCCTGATGAACTTTCTGTATCCTGCATCCGGCTTAAAATTTGCAAATGCCTTTTTTAAATACTTTCCCTTGAACTCCCTGACCGCCTGATAGTCGATGCGCGTCGCACTCTTACGAAAATCGGGAACTCTCTTTAAAAGTCCCTCCTCGCACAGCTTATCAAGGCTTATATACAGCTCATCACCCGCACACGACGAATATGGCTGATAAGGTGAATTGCCGTATCCTAACGGATTGAGCGGTAAAAGCTGCCACACTGACGCCTTCGCCTGCTTAAGCAAATCCACAAAATGATAACTCTCCTGTCCAAAATCTCCTATACCATGTCGTCCCGGAAGCGATGCAACCGGCATGAGCATACCAACCTGTCTCATAAATGCCCTCCTCGTGGTTTATTATTTAAGTATGCATATTGACTGAGCCGGCATTGTCAAAATGCCGTCCTTCAATGTTATCTCTTCATTGTTGAGTGTGAGATATCCGCGGATTCCCATGCCTTCCAGCTCGGTTCCCGCTATATTCACATTTATCACCTCATCAGAGGTGTTATACACAATTCCTATCGTGCTGTCATTGTACGTCTTGGTTATCGCCGCCTGATTTCCGTCACACAGGCTCTCAATCTTTTCGATAACTCCTCTTGCAATCTCAGGATTCTCATTTCTCAATCTCAACGCTCTCTTATAGTAATTGAGGATTGAGTTCTCGTCCTTTAACTGCTTATCCGCGCTCTCAAACGCCGATGTGATGTTCTTGTCTGCATCCTTAGGTCCCGTGGTCATTCCCTTGCCCGACGCATCGTCCGACCATATCATCGGAAGGCGCTTGTTCTCATCCTTAGAGCCCGAGCTTGCCATTCCTATCTCCTCACCATAGTACACGAACGGGCTTCCGTTCATCATCATGAGAAGTCCGCCTGCCATCTTGATGTCATTCTCATCATTTAAGAGTGCATTTGAGACTCTTCCCATGTCATGATTCGTGAGAAACGGTGCATCAATGTAATCGGCATAGACACTCGAGAACTCATTCTGATACCTTATCATAGCATCCACAAGCCCCGATGCCTTTAACACTCCTCTCGCCGTCTTGATAAGCTTTCCCTCGGTGTTGCCCGCATCGAAATTGAACATGCTCGGTGTATTGCTTGAATAATAGTCCTTCACTGTGTTAAGCCCTGCCCACACCTCGGAAACCATGTAAAAATCAGGATTTTTCTCGAGACAGTGCTCATACAGGCTGTTAAGTACCTCAGTGTTAAATTCAGGTTCGTTCTCCTCAAAATGCATTGCAGCATCCATTCTGAATCCGTCAACGCCAAGGTCAATCCAGAAGTCAGCCGCACTCCACAGTTCATCGCGGAGAGCCTCGCACGCAAGGTTAAGGTCAGGCATCTCCGACCAGAACGAGCCCTCATAGTACCAGTCTTTAGAGCCCTTCACCTGATAATAGGTGTCGTTCACTCTATCCTTGGAAAAATGATAGTACTCGATATACGGGCACTCTGATGCATCGGGCTCCTTTCCAGCCTCCAACTGTCTGAGGTATGAGCACGCTTTTATAAACCACTGATGGCTTGATGAGGTATGATTTATTACCATGTCAATCACCACGTTGATGCCGCGTTTGTGACACTCATCAACAAGGTTCTTAAAGTCGTCTATGGTACCGTACTGTGAGTCTATTGCACAATAGTCCTTGACATCATACTTGTGATAGGTTGTCGACGGCATTACAGGCATAAGCCATATACCGTTAAAGCCCATATCCTGTATATAATCAAGCTTCTGTGTGACACCGTTCAAGTCGCCGATGCCGTCACCGTTGGAATCATAGAATGAGTATACAAATATCTCATAATAATTTCTGTAGTTGTCGTCAATAATATTCAGATCCTGCTTGTACTTGTAGTTACTTTTACTGCATCCCGAAAGAGCTGCGGCGCATAAAACGGTAACCATAATAAGGCTTAACAGCCTTCGCACAAAGCCGTTCCGATTTGTCTTTGAAATCTTCACCTTTTTTCTCCAATCAAAAACTGCGGCACTAAGTAAAAGCTATGTTTCTTAGTGCCGCAGCCAAAATTACTAACCCTTTACCGCTCCTCCGGTTACACCTTCTACATAATACTTCTGTAAGCACAGGAACAATACAGTTACAGGAATCGCTACAAGCACACCGCCTGCACAGAATCTTGTGAAATATCCCTGGAAATCATTTGTCCATACCCAACGCTGCATGGCAACCGCAACATTGTATCCATTGTCGTTACCGAAAGCAACATAAGAAGCAAATACATAATCACACCATGGAGCCATGAATGCTGTGAGAGCTGTGTAGATAATCATCGGCTTTGAAAGAGGAATAATCATCTTGACGAATATCTGTGCTCTTGTCGCACCGTCAATTCTTGCCGCCTCATCGAGAGACTTAGGAATCGTATCAAAGTAACCCTTACATACATAGTAGCCCATTCCTGAGCTTGCCACCGAGATAAGGATGAGTCCCGGAACTGCACCTGCCTGTGTGAGACCAAACTGCTTTAACAGGAAGTAGAGACAAATCATGGTGAGGAATCCCGGGAACATTCCTAGAACCAGCCAGAATCTCATGAGTAACTTTCTGCCCTTAAAACGCATTCTTGAGAGTGCATAGCTTACACAGAGAACAAACGCGGTCTGTCCGATTGCAACAAAAATTGCAATTATAAGTGTATTTCCATACCACTTTAAGAACTTTGTCTCACCGCTGAACAGGAACTTGTATGAGTCAAGCGAGAACTTCTTAGGCACAAGGTAATCTACCATTCCTCCGATTTCCGTTATGTATGAACGGAAGCTCTGAAGTACAAGACATACGAATGGGAAAAGCCATATTATACTTATCAAAATCAATACTATATAAGCGATTGTATTGCCGACTCTCTTACGAGTACGCATGTTGTGTTGTTTAGCCATTATTGGAATCCCTCCTCGTCCTTAACTGATGGAAGCAGATTATATACTACAAGTGATACAACAGCAGTTACCACGAATACCATGATACCGATAACGGCAGCCATCTTGTAGTTCGTATCGTTGACAGTCATCTTATACAGCCACGTTACAAGCAGGTCTGTGTATCCTGCACCGCCTGTAAGCGAGAGTGACTGTGGATTACCCTGATTTAACAGGTAAATGATGTTAAAGTTATTTAAGTTACCCGTAAATGATGTGAGAAGGTAAGGACCTGTCACAAAGAGCATATACGGAAGCGTAATCTTTCTGAATGTCTGGAACGCATTGGCGCCGTCAATCTTAGCACTCTCATAGAGCTCCTCAGGTATATTCATGAGAAGTCCGGTTGTGATAAGCATTACATACGGAATACCTACCCATAAGTTAATCACAAGTATTGTTATCTTAGCAAGTGTAGGGTTAGTCCAGAAAGGAATCGGCTGGCTTATCCATCCCCATTTCATAAGATAAATATTTACAAGTCCGTCATTTGCAAACATCTTTCCTACATAGAGAAGAGAGATGAACTGCGGAATGGCTATTGTCATTACAAGGATTGTTCTCCATAACTTCTTGAACTTAATACCCTTCTTGTTGATGAGAATGGCAACCGCCATACCGAGGAAGTAGTTCAAAAATGTTGCAAAGAAAGCCCAGATAAGCGTCCAGGAAAGAACTGTTCCGAAGGTACGTCCGAATCCGCCTGTACCGATTGAAAACAAATTCTTAAAGTTGTCAAGTCCAACCCATGTAAAAAGATTGGTCGGTGACTGGTGTGTCGCATCATAGTTCGTAAATGCAACACATATCATAAATACAATAGGAAGAAGCACGAACATGAACACACCGATTACAGGAAGAGCAAGCAGTGTCTTGTCAAAATGCTCATCAAACAGAGATGCTATATCGTCCTTGTTAGATGGAAGAATAAGCTTGTTCTGATTGTTTCTGTTATCTCTTATGTTGAGTCTCCACACGAATATGAATGCACATATTATAAATATACTCAGAATGCTGTACAGCAATATAAGGAAGCTGTTATCTCCGTATGTATATACATAGTTGGCATCATATCCGCCGACCTTGGTTCCGAGCGTTCCGATATCCTTAAGATAGCCCGCTCCGAAGAATACCATGTACAGGATAAATAATACCTCTGCTCCTAAAAAAGCAATTCCTCGTACCCACTGCTTTCTGGTAAATTGGCCAAAGCCCATAATTAAAAAGGAAACTTTTGTTTTCCAATCGCCCTTTGCGAAAGTGGTTCCGATATCTTTTATATCGGTTCCGACCGCTTTAAACGCTGCGGATACCTTTCCTTTCTTCTTTTTATCAGCCATGTCTGCAATTACCTCCTCAATCCTGTTTTATTGCTGCGGTCATTTACGCAGAGCGAACAGCATACACAATGTACTGTCTCCTCTGCACAAATGACCAGTCTTACTAAAAGTGCCGGGGGAGTTTTCCCCCCGGCATTAAATTCATTCAGTTTGAATTACTGAGCGTATGACTGCTCAAGAGCCTGGAAGTCCTCAAGAACCTTCATAAGCTCATCATCGCTCATGTTGTCATACTTGTCAGCGATAACATCATCACCAAGTGATGTAGCATCTGTCCAGTAATCTCCAGGATACTGTCCCTGTGGGATTGTGAAAGCAAGCTGCTCAGCAAGTGCTGCTAAAGCTTCGTTAGACTGAACTGCGCTGTCTGACTGTGCTGCAAGGTTAGATGGGCCCCAGCCAACTTCGTTGAAACGAGCAAGCTGTGTATCGCCGTTTGATAAGTACTCAGCAAGTGCGAGACATACAAGCTGCTTGCCCTGCTCTGTCTGAGGCCTAACACCAAGAAGCTTAAATCCACCGAAACCGCTCATCTGGTAGCTCTGTCCGTCAACTGTGAAGCTTGGTAACTTAGCACATGCATAGTTGTCACCGAAAGCTGCCTGAGCTGCTGAAGAATCCCATACACCGTCAACGATTGCTGCAAGGTTAGTAGCCTTATCAACTGAAGAACCGTTCTGGAATGATGAAGACTTAGCAAGGTTAATCATAGCCTTAAGAGCTGCAACACCTTCCTTGCTTGCGTATGTAATGTTAGAACCTACGAATGCACCTGAATCATCAGATGTGTACTCAAGTGTACATCCTGTAGCAAAGAAGAATGCTGTCTGGTACCAGCCGGAGTTAATCTCCATGTAGAAGTTCTTACCTGCCTTCTCACAATCAGCGATGATTGCATCAAGGCTTGTAGGATCTGTTACAACGCTCTTATCATAGTATAAGAAGTATCCGTTATCAGATGTGATAGGGAAAGCATATACTGTGTTACCAACCTTAGAAGCACCTACTGCGCCTGCATCGTTGTTTGTTGAAACAAAGTTCTCATAATAACCTGTAAGAGGCATAAGAGCACCTGCTGCAACAAGACGAGCTAACTGATCCTGTGCGAAACCGAAGATATCAGCTCCTGCCTGAACGTCTGTAATCATGTTACCTGCTGCATCGCCCTCACCTGTAGGCTGAATCTCTACTGTGTAGCCTGCCATATCAGGGTTAGCCTTGAAGAACTCATCACACTTAGCCTGTGTGAAATCTACTACCTCATCTGCAACCCAGATCTTAATTGTACCTGAGCCGTAATCTGCAACTGAAGGAGCATCTGTAACTGCTTCTGATGTTGTGTCGGCAGCAGGTGTTGTTGTGTCATTGTTAGTACCTGCGTCGTTGCTCTTGCTGCACGCTGTAAGGGATGTGAATGCCATCGCTGATACAAGTGCAAGTGATAACGCTCTGTTGAATTTTCTCATAAGAAATGTCCTCTCTTTCTTTTTTCCCTCCGAATTCCGTGCGAAAGTATTTAAGTTGAACTTTGCTACGAAACTTTCGAAAGCTTATGTCATGATAATACTCCTCCATTTCTTAAAAGTCAATAGTTCCAACAGATTATTTTGTGCATTTTGCATATTTCTTCATGTTTTTATTATTTGTTTTGGATATTTTGATGTTGGTGTTTACAATAGAGTAAAAATGTGCTATCATTTTCGTATAATTTTGAATCAGAGTTTTCGAAAACTTATATTGATATGAGGAGCTCAAATATATAGGTAACTCATATTTGAGTAAGGGAAAAGAGGCTATATGGTAACAATAAAGGACATCGCCGAACGGCTTGGAATATCCATAAGCACAGTCTCGAAAGGCTTACACGGAGCGAGCGACATAAGTGAGGACATGCGCCAGCAGGTTCTCGACACCGCTATCGAGATGGGATATGTTATTAAGGAAAAGAAACCTGCCGC
This sequence comes from uncultured Eubacteriales bacterium, assembly GCA_900545455.1. Taxonomy (GTDB): domain Bacteria; phylum Bacillota; class Clostridia; order Lachnospirales; family Lachnospiraceae; genus CAG-882. Next base: position 10,083 of record UQZF01000002.1, on the reverse strand, counting down.
CAGACAGAAGGTATGTATAATAGTAGAAAATATGGAATACGCCAACATCAATCAGTTCGGCTACGAGCTGATTGCAGGCTTCCGTCTCGTCGCGAGCGAGGCACAGTTCGAGGTTGACATCGTTCCGATTGACCAGTATTTCCAAACATGGCAGACCTATGACAGTCTCATGAAGCAGAACGGCTATTCAGGTGCTTTTTTCCTCGGTCTCGAGCTCAACGAGGCTTACATGAAGCAGCTTGAAAAGACGAGCATACCTACCGTACTCTTTGACAACTATATCTCCAACGAACATATAGCTTATGTAGGAACCGATATTCATGTTGGTTTTTCGACATTAATCCGGTATCTCAAGGAGAACGGACACAGGAAAATTGCATTTTTAAACGGCTCTAAGAACAGTTACATATCCGCACTCAGATATCAGGGCTTCATCCAGTCGATGAACGAAGCTGAACTTGACCTTGATATGCAGCTTATCGGCCACACGGTGTACTATCCCGATGAGACCGTTGCGGATTTTGTTAAAGCTTTTATTGACAAGGGTGCAACGACAATCATGTGTGCGAGCGATTTAATCGCCGCTAGAACCATCAATGAGCTTCACAAGCTTGGGCTTCGAGTTCCCGAGGATGTGAGTGTCACCGGCTTCGATGATCTCCCCGTCGCAAAATACCTTGCCCCTCCTCTGACAACCATCAGACAGGAGCGATTTGCCCTCGGCAAGTCGGCATTCTCACTCCTCAAGGATTTGATGTCGGGACTTCCGGTAAGCACCATGCTTCTCCACTCCACCGTCGTTTTAAGAGAGTCCGTCGGAAAGGCTCCCGCAGTTGACGGTGCATAGCATCACATCCTTAATATCTTATAATATTAAAAGCAGAGCCGACAAGCTCTGCTTTTTCTTTCCTTTTATTCTATTTCTATTTATTCTGCTTTCAATCATTTATTGTACTTTTAATCATTGTAGGCATCGAGTGCCGGGAGTGCTCTTCCCTCGTAATCGAAAAGTGCCTGATTCGCCCATTCATTGCCACATGGTTCCTTGACACCTAAGTACTGTATAGACGCACTTGTCGCCCATCCTGAACCCACTACAGGAATCCACGCAGGCTCCCAATAATAAAACCCCACGCACGAATCCACCTCATTCACCATCTTTATGAGTTCACGCATATATTCAAGCTGCCCTTCCGGGCTTATATTGTATCTTAATTTTTCGATGACAGCCGCATCATTGGCAGCCATGCCCTTTCTGGCATTCACTCCAAGCCTCTCTTTAGCGGCATAATCCTGTGTCGTATACGGCATTGCCGTCTCAACCACACAAACATCCTTATGATATTTCTCTGCAAGCTGCTTAAGGTTCTCTTTCAGTACACTGAGACCATACGACTTCTTGTAAGGAAAATATGATACTCCTATAATATCATAATCAATCCGTCCGCCGTATATATCGAGGAACTCTGTGTATACAGGCTGTTCAGGCTCAGCTGATGTGTGAAGTACAATCTTCGCATCCGGAGCCGCGTAACGTATTCCAGATACAGCAGCCTCTAAAAGTTTGCATGCAGCCTTATACTCCGGAAATTTTCCGTCGGGCCATAATATACCGTTTGAAATCTCATTGCCCGGCTGGATATAGTCAGGACACACACCTGCTGCCGTAAGATATTCAAGCACCGATACCGTATATCTCTTCACGGCCTCGCACAGTTTCGGCAGATCATAACTTTTCCACGCCTTAGGCTTGACCTGCTTTCCTGTGTCTGCCCAGAAATCGCTGTAGTGAAAATCAAGAAGGAAACTCATTCCCGCCTTACGGCACCTTTTCGCTATCTCTATCACGGTTACAAGATCATCACTTCCCCCGCCGTAAGCGACACCGTCAATATCAAACGGACTGTTCCATAAGCGGAGTCTCACACTGTTTACACCGTTGGAGGCGAGAATATCTATCAGGTCATTCTGCATTCCATTATCATAATATTCTGTTTTCAGTCTCTCAAGTTCAAGTACGGTAGATATATCCACTCCCTTAATCATAAGCTTTTCCGTCCTCACTGCCAAATAATATCTCACACCAAGCGGTTATTTTGTAACTTTACTGCTGTCCTAAGCAATAGTTGATGAACTGCTGTGCCGTTCTTCCCGATATACCGCCATGACTTAACTCCCACTTATTTGCCTCGGCACACAGCTGTTCATCAGTCATATTCACACCATTCTTCCTTGCAAGCTCGATAACAATGTTAAAGTACTCTTTCTGGCTTGGCTTTGAATAGTTGATTGTGACACCGAATCTGTTCACAAGTGACAGTTTCTCCTGCATTGTATCGGAACGATGCATTCCGTTGTCTGTCTCAACATCATCGCGGTCATTCCATGTCTCCTTGATAAGATGCCGCCTGTTGGATGTCGCATATATCAGAATATTGTCAGGCTTTGTCTCGACACCGCCCTCGATAACAGCTTTTAAGAACTTGTACTCAATCTCGAACTCCTCGAACGACAAATCATCCATATATATAATAAACTTATAATTGCGGTTCTTTATAGATGCAATGACATTCGACAAATCTTTAAACTGATGCTTGTATATCTCAATCATTCTGAGTCCCTGGTCATAGAACTCATTGACAATAGCCTTAATACTTGTCGATTTGCCCGTTCCGCTGTCGCCGAAAAGAAGTACATTGTTAGCCTTCTTGCCATCAACAAATGCCTTTGTGTTATCAACGAGCTTCTTCTTCTGAATTTCATATCCAACAAGATCATCAAGCATGACCTTCTCCATATTGTTGATAGGCTGGAAATGAATGCTGCCATCCGCATCGGAAGAAAATCTGAATGCCTTGTTAAGTCCGAACATTCCAACACCGTAAGCTTTGTAAAACCCTGTTACAAGGTCAAATATCTCATCCGCATCCTTTGCCGCTCCAAGCTTAAGCGATAAGTCCCTTACCTTTTCACTTACATTCTTGTTGTACATAAGCTCCGGCTTGCCGATTGCCTTATAATTCTCAAGAATGCCGAAGCTGTCTATTCCGAGACGCTCCTCGAGCCATGAAAAATCATAGTGGAATAAATCATAAAACGCCTTGAAGTCATTCTTGGAAAATAATTCGCACTTCCGTCATTCGCTCCCACCTTCTCACAGGTGATTGAAAAAGGATTCTCATCCGTTATAAGCAGGAACGTAAGATAATTGTGCCACAAATTGTTGTCAAAGCCATAGGATGTCGCAAGAACCAACAGTCTCTTTATCTGTCTGTATGTCTCCGTCACAAGTTCATCCGTAGGTGCACTGCCGTCTTTAGCTCTCTTAGACACATCGCAGAGCTTCATCAGAATTGAATCTGACGGCATATCTCCGTACATTATGAGTTTTGATACTATATTTTCCATTTTTATCTCCCTGCATACTGTTAACAATATCTATTGTTATATCTCCATCTTTTTGACACATGCAAGCGCTACCGCTCCCGGTCCTATATGGCAGGAGACGCTGAGTGACAGCGGTGCCATAACAATATCGTGGTCCGGAAAAAGTGCCTTGACCTCGTCATAGAATATCTTTCCCTCGTCAGGCTCTCCCGAGTAAGCAATCTCTATATACATACCCTCGCCCTTCTCGGAGCTGTTAAATCTCTTCTTAAAATCATCGAGAACTGCATTTATCATGGTCTGCTTCGCCTGCTTGAGTGTACGGCACTTTGAGAACGCATCAAGTTTCTCTCCCTGAATCTGCAGAACAGGCTTAAGCTTAAGAAGTGTTCCGAGCGCAGCGGCTGCAGGTGTTATTCTTCCACCTTTTTTAAGATAGTAGAGTGTCGAAAGTGTAATATATATACTCGAGTCAAACTTCGTCTCCTCTAATCGGTTCTTAATCTGCTCCGCTGTATATCCCTTATCAGCCATAGCCATGGCATCTAACACAGACTGTCTCTGTGTAACCGAAATTCTCTGATTATTAACCACCTGTACCTTGCCATCATAATCCTGAGAAAGCATAATCGCCGTCTGGCACGAGCTGCTGAGTCCGCTTGACATAGGAATGTGAACCACCTCATCATACTCCTTCAAAAGCTTATCCCACATATCAGTGACATCCGTAGGTGAAGGCTGCGATGTCGAAATCTCGGCATCCTCTCCAAGTGCCTTATAGAACTGCTCCTGTGTCAGGTCTATGTCCTCAAAATAAAGTTTCTCATTAATATAGAATGGCATAGGAAGAACGGCAATTCCGAGCTTTTTTGCTTCTTCCTGCGTAATTCCACTGTTGCTGTCAGTAACAATTGCGACTTTACTCACTTTAATCCTCCATTTCAAAATGCAATAAATATCCGTACTCAAAAACCGGTTCTTACATTATTCTTGACATTATTACACTTTTTTATCGTTTTTCAACAATTTCACCCTGCTTTTTATATATGCTTCCTGCTTCGACATACCCTCTAACTGAAGAAAGCGGATATATATTGCTGCCTCTTCCTACAATCGTTCCCGGATTCAGAACGCTTCCGCATCCTACCTCCACATTATCACCGAGCATTGCCCCGAATTTTTTAAGCCCCGTCTCTATGACTTCGCCATCACATCTTACCTTGACAAGTGCCTTGTCAGACTTGACATTCGAGGTAATCGAGCCCGCTCCCATGTGCGACTTGTACCCGAGAATCGAATCGCCGACATAGTTGTAATGCGGAACCTGAACCTTATTAAAGAGCACGACGTTTTTAAGCTCTGTCGAGTTACCCACAACGGCTCCCTCGCCGACAATGGCATTGCCCCTTATAAACGCACAGTGGCGTATCTCGGCATCCCTGCCGATAATACACGGTCCGTTAATGTATGCCGTAGGTGCCACCTTGGCACTCTTTGCAATCCACACGTTCTCGGCAACCTCGTCGTACTCCGACTTATCAAGGGATGCCCCGAGCTTCTTTATAAAATCACCGATAAGCGGAAGCACCTGCCAAGGGTACTCTGCACCTTCAAAGAGCTCTCCCGCTATCGTCTGACTCAGATCATAAAGGCTTGCTATCTTCAACTTTTCAGACATAACCAATCCTCCCTACTCAACCGTAACCGATTTTGCAAGGTTACGCGGCTGGTCAACATCGTTGCCTCTCAGCACCGATGTGTAATATGCGATAAGCTGTAACGGAAGCACCGCAAGCATAGGCATGAGTATATCTGACACCATAGGGATTCTCACAATGTAATCCGCAGCCTCAGCCTCTATCTCGACATCCTCCGCACATACGAGAACAACCTTCGCGCCTCTCGCCTTAACTTCCTTTATGTTGCTCACGGTCTTTTCCATGAGGTCATGCTGTGTAACTACCGCAATCACAGGCATCTGCTCAGTGATAAGCGATATTGTTCCGTGCTTTAACTCACCCGCCGCGTATGACTCGGAGTGAATATATGAAATCTCCTTGAGCTTTAACGAACCCTCCATGCTGAGCGCATAGTCGAGTCCGCGTCCGATGTATAAAAGACTGTCGGCATTCATTATCTTAGATGCAACGAACTGACATGTATCCTTGCACTCTAATGTCTTTTCAAGTGCCTCAGGTATGTTCTCAAGCTCCCTTATGTATGCCGCACAGGTCTCCTTGTCAATCTTTCCCTTGGCATAAGCAAGCTTGAACGCAAACATATACATCATCGCTATCTGCACGGAAAATGCCTTGGTAGATGCAACCGAAATCTCAGGGCCCGCATGTGTGTACATAACCATGTCAGCCTCTCTCGCGATTGATGAACCCTTGACATTCACAAACGCAAGTGTGTCCGCGCCGAGCTCCTTGGATATTCTTAATGCCTCCTTGGTGTCGGCAGTCTCTCCCGACTGTGAAATGAGAATAACCAAATCATTGTCCGATATAAGCGGATCTCTGTATCTGAACTCGGAGGCAATATCAACCGTAACCTCCGTCCTCGCAAGCTTCTCTATAACATACTTTCCGACCATTCCCGCGTGCATTGCAGTACCACACGCAACTATGAATATCTTGCGGTACGCCGCAAGCTTTTCATCGGTAAGTCCGCACTCACTAAAGTCAGGCATTCCCTCCGTGATTCTCGGTGTTATCGTCGTCTTTACGGCAGTCGGCTGCTCATATATCTCCTTGAGCATAAAATGCTCATAGCCGCCCTTCTGCGCCGCATCGACATCCCATGTCGCCGTCTGCAGTTCCTTGTTGACAATGTCACCGTGAACATCCCTTATGGTAACCTTATCCTTCTCGATACATGCAATCTCGTCCGCATCAAGGAGATAATAATTTCTCGTGTACTGTAAAATAGCCGACATATCCGACGCGATGAAGTTCTCTCCCTCACCGACACCGATTATGAGCGGGCATTCCTTTCTCGCCGCAAACACCCTGTCAGGAAAATCCCTGAACATGATTCCGAGCGCGTAGGAGCCCTCAATCTCACCGAGCACCCTTGTTATGGTGTCAAAAGGACTTCCCTCGTAATAGTAATCGAGAAGCTTTGCAACCGTCTCGGTATCCGTCTGGCTCTCAAAAGAATATCCCTGTCCAAGCAGAAATTCCTTGATAGGCTTGTAGTTCTCGATGATACCGTTGTGCACGATTGACACCCTCTTGTTGCCGTGAGGATGTGAATTGATGTCCGAAGGCTCACCGTGGGTAGCCCATCTCGTGTGTCCTATTCCGCAATGTCCGACAGGCTTTCCGTCCTTCTTTAACTTCTCCAAAAGACAGGTAAGCTTTCCCTGTGACTTCTCAACCTTTATCTTATTATTCTCAAAAACAGCAATTCCTGCTGAATCATAACCTCTGTACTCTAATTTTCCGAGCGTATCAAGCAATACGTCCGCCGCATCTCTAGGTCCGCAATAACCGACTATTCCGCACATAATCATGCCTCCTTACTAATCTGCGAATAAACTTATAGATTCTATCTTATCACATCAGGTGCCGTAACACAATCTTTTTCACACGTCCTACTTATAGTAGGCTGCCGCATAGTCAAAATAAGGTCTCAGCATATACTGGTTGTTGACCTGCTTTACCGCGAGCGTTCTTCTCGTGACAAAGCCCTCAAGCTTCTCAAGGTACTCATCGCATGAGATTGTCGCGTCGGCAACCCCCGTGAGTCCCTTCTCCCAGCTCGCCGTGAGCGTCGGATCCAAAAGGTACTTTATCGACGCCGCAACGACATCATATATCATCTCACCCAAAAGTGTCGGAGTGATTATCTGTGTCTTGTTGTTAAGCTTAATATAACCTTTGTCTATGAGCTTTTTGAGTATCTCGGCTCTCGTAGCACTCGTTCCAATTCCGCTTCCCTTAATCTGGGCTCTGAGCTCCTCGTCCTCGATTAACTGTCCCGCATTCTCCATCGCGAGAATGATTGAACCTGAATTGTATCTCTTAGGTGGCGAGGTCTTGCCCTCCTTTACGAAAAATTCCGTTATCGGGATGATGTCGCCCTTCTTTAGCTTCTGAAGCATCTCGAGCATTCCCGCATCGCACTTTACATCCTCGGTCTCATCATCGTTCTTAGACGCCTTAGCCGATGAGCTGCCCGTCCCTGCGACCTTTAAATAGCCCTCGGATACTAACACCTTGAAGCTTGAAAAAAGACTCTCCGTGTCCTTCTTTATCACAAGCGCAACCTTCTGATATACGGCAGGCGGATAAAATATTGCGAGAAATCTCTTCACAATCGCCTCATAGACCTTCGCAGCCATGGCGGAGAGCCCTTTTACCGCGCCCGTCTGTCCCGTCGGGATTATCGCATAGTGGTCGGTTATCTGCTTGTCGTTGGTGTACTTTGTCTTGGCAATCCCCTTGTAGCTTCCGCTCTCAAGTATCTCCGCCGCAAAGCCCGCCGCAGGCTGAAAGTTTCTCAAACCGCCTATGTTTTTGTGAATCTCCTTTGCAACCGCCGTCGAGAGCACTCTCGCGTCGGTTCTCGGGTATGTCACGAGCTTCTTCTCATAAAGCTCCTGTGTTATTCGAAGTGTCTCATCGGGGCTTATCTTAAAAAGCCTCGAGCACTCATTCTGTAATTCCGCAAGGTTAAAAAGCAAAGGAGCACTCTTGTTCTCCTTCTTCTTCTCAATTCCGGTTATGACTCCGCTCACGGGCTCAGGCATGGCAAGCTGTCTTGCGCCGTCATGAAGCTTCTGCCCCGACATAAGTTCAATAAGTGCCCTCGCGTCCTCCTCCTTGTTAAAGCCGTTCTCCTTATAGAGCTTCGGCGAGGCATAGTATACCGAGCCCTCAACCGCTCTCCACTCAGCCTCAAAGCCGCTTCCCGCAAGCGAGCACTTGGCAAGCACCCTATAAAAAGGCGTCTCGACGAACTGTCTTATCTCGCGCTCCCTTTTAACTATCATTCCCTGGACACAGGTCATGACACGTCCAACGGCTATGACCGTGTTCTTGCTCTGTTTTAGGTAGTTAGAGATTGTATTTCCATACTTTAATGTGAGGACTCTCGAGAAATTGATTCCCATGAGGTAGTCCTCCTTCGCGCGCAGATATGCAGCATCCGCAAGGGCATCATACTCGGAAAGGTCCTTTGCCTCCCTGATTCCCCTCAAAATCTCCTCCTCGGTCTGTGAGTCGATCCACACACGTCTCCTGTTTTTACCCTCGACGTGTGCCTCCTGCTCCACGAGCCTGTATATATACTCTCCCTCACGTCCCGAGTCGGTGCAGACATATATCGTGTCTATGTCGGGACGATTAAGGAGTCCTGACACAATGTTAAACTGCTTCTTTACTCCCTCTATCACCTCATACTTCCAGTCTGTGGGAATAAATGGCAGCGTATCAAGACTCCATCTTTTAAGCGCCGGATCGTATACCTCGGGATAGCTCATTGTGACAAGATGCCCTACGCACCATGTCACAACAGCCTCATCCGATTCGATATAACCGTCACGGCGTGCAGTATTGTATTTTAAAGCCTTGGCAAACTCCTGTGCCACGCTCGGCTTTTCCGCAATAAAAAGTGATTTACCCATGTATAAATTAATCTCCGCTATTTTGACTCGTCAAGTGTAAGACCATAAGCCGGGATAAAATGGTCGACAAAGAAATTCACCTCAGGGAGCTTCATCTCAAGAATTGATGCAAGCGTCGTCTCTTCCGCTTTGCAGAAATCCTGATTTCCCATTGAACGCTCCTCGATACACTTTACAAGAGCCGAAAGCTTGTCCGCAGCCTTCACATAGAGCCACATGACCGCCTCCTTCTCGGTATCCTGCATAATCGGATCGTAATACGGACGCATCTCATCGGGAAGTCCCGCAAGGAGTTCATCCTTTGCAACGCTCTCAACTTCCTTGTACGCATGCCTTATAAGCGGATTGTAATACTTGACGGGCGTCGGCATATCTCCCGTGATAATCTCCGTCGCATCATGATACATTCCCATAAGTGCCAATCTGTCGGGATTGAGGTTTCCGCCGTAATATACGTTATTGATTACTCCGAGCGCATGTGCAATCATGGCGACATCCATGCTGTGCTCGCATATATTCTCCGTTCTCGTGTTTCTCATAAGCCCCCAGCGGTTAATGTATTTCATTCTTGCCATAATTGCAAAAAACTGATTTTCTTTCATGATATTCTTCCTATCCCAATTATTATCCCAAAACTTCCCTTGCCGCTGCAACCGTATCCATAGCATCCTTCGCATAGTAATCCGCGCCAATCTGCTTGGCGTACTCCGGTGTCAGCACTGCACCTCCGACAACAACCTTACAGTCAACCTTGTACTCCCTCAAAAGCTGTATCGTCTTTTCCATGCTCACAAGAGTCGTTGTCATAAGCGCCGAAAGACCGACAAGCTTAGCCTTGTGCTCGATGGCTGCGTTCACAACCGTCATGTAGTCGACATCCTTTCCGAGATCAATGACCGTGTAGCCGTAATTTTCAAGGATTACCTTGACAATATTCTTTCCTATATCATGTACGTCGCCCTTCACGGTAGCCATGACTATCTTGCCCTTGCTTACAGGCGTCTTATTGTCCGCCGCGAGCTTCTTTTTGATTACCTCAAACGAGCTCTGCGTAACCTCTGCCG
>UQZF01000001.1 GCA_900545455.1 uncultured Eubacteriales bacterium | reverse complement strand
CTTCTTGCCGTCCTCGAAGAGGTCACGCACTCTCGAAGCTCCCACGCCGACGAACATCTCGACAAAATCAGAACCCGAGATTGAGAAGAACGGAACTCCGGCCTCGCCTGCGACAGCCTTGGCAAGGAGTGTCTTACCTGTTCCCGGAGGACCTGTGAGAATAACGCCTTTAGGGATTCTCGCACCTATTTCAACATACTTCTTAGGATACTTTAGGAAGTCAACAATCTCCTCAAGCTCCTCCTTCTCCTCCGCAAGACCTGCGACATCCTTGAAGGTGACGCGCCCCGGAGCATTCGGATCTGTCATCTTGGCGCGGCTCTTTCCGAAGTTCATCATCTTCGAGTTGGCCCCGCCGCCACCGCCTGCTGCCTGTCTGTTAATTATGAGTGTGACCATCACCATCGCAACCGCGATAAGCAGGAACGGAAGGATTGTCGTTAAGAATATGCTCTCCCTGACAACATCATTCACAACAAGCTTGACCGAGCCCTGTGCGATGACAAGCGCCGTAATATCATTTACATCGGGTACATTGAAACGCTCCGAGCTCTTGCCGCTCTCGATGAATGTAACCTTTACCGTACCCGTAGGTACCTCTGAGTTCTGCGAAATCTCAACCTTTGCCACATTTCCGGCTTCGATGTCGCTGATAAAATCACTGTAGCCATACGAGGAACTGCTCTTGCCGAATGAGCTGAAGCTCATGATAAAATACATTACCACGAGAATGATGACAAGATAGATTATTCCTCCTCTGAATTGTCTGTTCAACTGTTCTCCTCCTCAAACTCCACCACTCCTATATATGGCAGATTTCTATATCTCTGATTATAGTCAAGTCCGTATCCCACAACAAAGGCATCCGGAATATTAAATCCGCAGTAATCAACCTTAATGTCCTTGACAACTCTGCGCTCAGGCTTATCAAGCAGTGTGCAGAGCTTTACACTCGCAGCTTTTCTGTCTCCTAATAGCTTTACGAGATGACTGAGTGTACGTCCCGAATCGATGATGTCCTCGACAACAAGCACATCAAGTCCCTCAACCGGCTCATCCAAATCCTTCTTAAGATTGATGTGTCCTGTTGACGCTGTGCCCTCATAGCTTGCAACTGACATAAAGTCCATGGTAAGCGGAAGATTAATTCTTTTTGCCAGTTCACACATAAAAGGTGCTCCGCCCTTAAGGATACATATAAGGTGCAGCTTCTTTCCCGCATAATCTTTTGTAATCTGTGCACCAAGTTCGTCAATTTTTCTGTCAACTTCTTCTTCGGTCAGTAAGACCCTAACTGATTCTTTCATTTGCAACCTCCGTTTTTATCTCTGTTCCTGTACTGATTCGAGCTTGAGAAGCGTCTTAGTATCCTTGTCTACAAGAAACTCCGCACATCTTCTTATCCCTGCCGCCCATAGTATTCTGCTGCCTATGGCACACAGCCATACGCTGTCTCTTTGGTCAGCCGGAATCTTAGAATCAATAAAAATCTCCTTGAGCTTCTTTGTGTATGCTCTGTGCTCAGGCTCGTGATAACCTATAACCATATAATCGCCTTCCATCCTGTGGCGTATGCGCAAGCTTTCCGTGCAGGCACAGTCAGTGATATATTTTTTTATTTTACCATAATCAAAGAATTTAGTACAGTTGTCATTCATTAAATTTTTATCAATTATGTTATAAAGCAATTCGTCAAAATGCACATTATCATCCACGTCATTACAATCTATTATCGTACTGACTATACTGCATCCGTCATCCGTCTCAGGTTTAGTATTACTCATATTGTACAAAACAATTCCGTCATAATTTCTTACCGCCGTAATTGATTTCGGGAGATTAATTCTCTTTCCGCTTTGCTTTGAAAACAAATCAACACACAGCGCTACATGCTTATCCTCGAGGTCCTTTGCCCCACAGAGCCTTTTAAGCACATCATAGATAACCGCCCTGCATATAACAGAATGTTCCTCCAGCAGCTTTATGGAGATATTTACCGTACAGCCTTTTTCGCTCCGTATCTCCTCCACATAATGCTCATACGCGGCTCTGGTCTGCTCCGAAATATAATCGTTGACCTGCGCCATCCCCTCAGCATACCGGCATATATTGGCGACAGCGCCTCCGTTTACATATTCCTCAAGATACGGTATAACCTTAAGGCGGATTGCATTTCTTGCATATTCTTCGTCAAAATTGGTACTGTCCGTGCAATACCGTATGTCGTTAGCATCCAGCCAGCTCTCAATATCTCTTTTGGATACACACAAAAGCGGTCTGATGACTCCATCCGATACGGGCTCCATACCGCGTCCTCCCGACAAAAACGAGCCCCTCGCTATATGAAACAGCACAGTCTCCGCCTGATCATTCCGGTGGTGCGCAACCGCGATTGCTCCGCGCCCGTCATTGCCCGCATTCTCCCTGAAAACTTTATACCGTAAATTTCTGCCCGTCTCTTCCTCGCCCATACCGCTGCTGTGTGCCAGAAGCGGAACGTCAAAAGAATACTGCTTATACTCTGTTCCGAGCTTGGCGCACAGTTCACGACAGTATACGGCATCCGCATCCGCGTCCGCACCTCTTATTCCGTGATGCACATGCACGGCAATGAGCTTAATCTCCCTGCCGCATGCAGTCCTGTTATACTCACGCACATATCTGTACAGCATGAAAAGAAGGCATACGGAATCGGCTCCGCCGGACAATCCGACAACAACCCTCTCAATGCCTTCAAGCATACGATTCTTTTCAATATACTCTTTTATCCTGTCATACATATCATTCACCGTTCCTTATCTTCCATACTCCTGTTACAAGGACGGTCATATCATCTGCAATCTTATCGTCATAATAATACACTTCATTTAAGATTCGCTCTGCAATCGCCTGCGGCATACGTTCTTCTATCCCGTCGATTATCTCTTTCATTCGTTTTTCCTTATCGTAAAACGGCAATGCATCAAGCACACCGTCACTCATCATTATTATATATTCCCCATCCTGAAGCTTCACCGATGAATAATTGATTCCGCTGCCGCTTATTACCCCTGCCGGCAGTGATGATGTCTCAATCACACGGACACCGTCCCGCCCTTTGATAAAGCTCGGAACCGCCCCCATCTTGCGAAAGTCTGCATTGCCATCGTACTCATCGATGCTGCACATATCAAGCGTTACGGGAATACCGTTTGTGTCATTGTCGGCAAATGCATCATTTAAAAGCTGTATTGACGCCTCCTCGGAAAACCCCGCATCCAAAAACTGCTCCAGCAGCTCGATGAACCTTGTGCTGTACTCATTTGCACTGCTCCCACAGCCCATTCCGTCAGCAAGTGTTACAATACTCTTTCCACCCTCGACACTGATATAGGAATAATTGTCGCCCGAGATTCTTGCAAAACCCTTGCTGCACTCTGCATGTCCGAACAAAAGCCGATAATCTGTTGCCTCCTCGAGAATGAACTCGCCCTCATCCCTCGTCAGCACCCGCCTGCTTCCCTCTGCTGCTCTCAGCCTTCTTCCTATAACGGTTCCTATATCGACCGCAAGCTGCCCTGCCGTTATGCAGCCGCGCTTTTTTGAAAGCCGCAGCACAAGCTCGATTCTCCCTGGAGCCGGCTCCAGGATAAGTATACCTCCCACATATATTCCCTCATTCTTAAAATATGCCAGAAGTTCATTCTTATGCCTATCGTCTATAAGTCCCTCTGTCTGTGTTCCGCCCGATATGCGCTCTAACATCGCCGCCGTCTCCTTCAGCTGTAGAAGAAGTGCGCCTGCCCTGCTGCCTCCGTATATATCCGTAAGCCTGCGAAACGCATCAGCATATTCTCTGAGTTTTCCCTGTGAATAGAATATATTGTCCATTCGATTCTCCCCTTAGAATCCATCCCCTTATATTTATCACAAAATGTATTTACTTGTCCTGTGGTCTGAATATCAGCTCATCCTTATAAACAAGACCTAATTTTTCCCTTGCGAACTCCTCAATAAACTGCTTGGTTGTCACATATATGGAACGTGTCTGCAGCTCATCGGTGCGCTGTGCCTGCTCGCTGATCTGAGTCTCAAGCTGTGCTATCTGCGCATCATACACGGCATTTTTTTCCTCTAACCTTCCCGCGGCTCTGTTCACGGCAAAGCATATAATAACCATAAGTATTATCACGGCAAATCCCGCAAGCCATGTATAATTGTGCGCTATCCTGCGGTTTCTGACCACAACCGCATGTCTGCTGTAATTATTCTTTTTTCTTCTTATGTTTCCCTGCTTTGTGTTCTCCTGTGTCATTTCTGCGACCACGAACCTTTCCCAACTTATAATATAAGATTGTAACCCCTTTTTCCATATATTTCAATATACAGGATACAATTACCATTCCTGCAGCCATCCCCGCAACAGAAAACCATCTTGCCGCACCGTCATTTGCAACAAGTATCACCGCAAACATCAAAAAAGCGGACATAAACCAGTAAAACACATCCTCCACAGCCACAAAAAAAACGTTATGCCTGACCAGCTTTCTGAACACAACCAGAACACGATAGACCGCACCAAGCATTGCCCCGCAGCACAGACACCACAAAAGGAACCGAAATTCATGTGCGATAAACTCTCTCAAACGGCAGCACCTCTCTCCTTTAACCTCTATTTAAAAAGCCTGTTAAGGAAAGATTCCCCCTTCTTGGCCGCACTTACGACCTCCGAATATACGTAACTGTCAATCTTGCCGTCAACCTCAAGTTCTCCCTTATCCACAGACAGCCTGCCGACATGAAGATCATGTCCCTTTATTGTGAGCATCCCGTATTCAGTCTCTAACAACACCTGATTTAAATCAAAGGAAATAACATCGGTGACACCGGTTATACTGCAATTTTTTCTGTTGTTAGATGATATTTTATGTACCTTGCCCGAAACCTGCAGTTCCTCCATATTCATCCCCCTATCAGAACGATTCATACAGTAAATATATTATCGCTGGGATGAATTTATGCACGGATTTTACAGATATTTAAACATGTCCTTGGCTTCTTCTTTCTTGGTAGTCTCCACAATGTCGAGAACCTCAACCTTCACATTCTTCGTTCCGAAGGCAATCTCTATCGTGTCTCCCACCTTAACCTCACACGATGCCTTGGCAGGCTTGTCATTCACAAGTACACGTCCCGCATCGCACGCCTCATTGGCAACGGTTCTCCTCTTTATCAGTCTTGATACCTTTAAATATTTATCCAGTCTCATATATTCCTCTTTCTCTTAATAAAAATTTCCTGTTATAGGAACGAAGTTTCCTATTACATGAAAAACATCCCAAGACCACATGGGATGCAGTCTTGGGATGTCATCATTCGTTCTGATTCTCAGGAAGCAATTAAGCGTTAACTGTATCCTTGAGTGCCTTGCCGGCCTTGAACTTAGGGCTCTTAGAAGCAGGAATCTTCATAGCCTTACCTGTGAGTGGGTTTCTTCCGTCTCTTGCAGGTCTCTCAGCTACTTCAAATGTACCAAAGCCAACTAACTGAATCTTCTCACCCTTCTTTAACTCCTCAGCAACTACATCTGTGAAAGCCTTGAGTGCCTTCTCAGCATCCTTCTTAGATAACTCTGTCTTTTCAGCGATAGCTGCAACTAATTCTGTCTTGTTCATTTTAGAAAAATCCTCCTGAAATAAATATTGAACCTTCACAATTATTTATATATGTTTTGCCTATATTTGTCAAGGAAAAATAAGCATTTTAGGGGTTTTTTTATGATTCCATCTGCTTTCCCAAAAAACCCGCCGCACAGCCCGTAAGCTTCCTGTCGGCATCGGTAAACTTTACCTTTTGTTCCTTCGTCGTAATTATAACCGAGCCTATCGCATCGCCCTCGCAGATTATCGGACTGATGACCTGGGAGCTGTACTCATCGTTGTCACCCTGAATTATCGGAACGAACTTTTTCTCATCCCTGCTCGCTATAAAGCTTTCCCTTCCGTCTATAATCTCCTCGAGCTGTCTGCTTATCGGTTTCTGGATAACATCTTTCTTCGGTCCTCCCGCGAAAGCAATGACCTGATCCCTGTCCGTGATGCACACAATCTGCCCCGTGCTTTGCGCAAGCACATCTGCATACTGCCTTGCAAAACCTCCCAATTCACCTATCGGAGAATATTTTTTCAGGATAATCTCACCCTCTCTGTCGGTAAATATCTCAAGCGGATCCCCCTCCCTTATTCTGAGAGTCCTTCTGATTTCCTTCGGAATGACCACCCTCCCCAAATCATCTATTCGACGCACTATCCCGGTTGCCTTCATAAATAAAAAAATCCTCCTGTATTCTACATACTTTTCCATAAATGTTCTGTATGGGTAGTATGTGGAAATACAGGAGAATTATGCGTTTGCCAAAAAATGATAATATTCTTTGGCGTTTAAATGCTAAAACTTGGTGAAAATGTCAGTCTCCTTTAGGAGTGCCTCGGCAATCTCCTTATTCTCATTCATCTTCTCGTTGATGTTATCCATATCGGACACAAGGGTCTGAGTACTCTGTGCCGCACCGCTTACGCCTCTTGCGCCCTCCTCAATTGCATTGGTGATGTTGCTTATTGAGCCTGCAATCGCATCGACCTCGCTCTTTAAGGCATCCGTCTTTTCGGTAAATTCATTCATGACCGTCTCAATATATGTGGCATTGTCACGGTACTCCGCTCCACCTTTGACAAAGTTCTCAAACTCGGGAAGAATTGAATCGCGCATATATTCGACAAGATTTCCGGCATTATCGCTCAGATTGTGTACCGCGTTGGTTACCACACCGTTAATCTGCTGAATTCTGTTAGCTGTCTCACGGCTTGAATCGGCAAGCTGTCTTATTTCCTCTGCCACAACGGCAAATCCGCGGCCTGCATCTCCCGCTCTTGCCGCCTCAATTGAAGCGTTGAGCGCAAGAAGATTTGTCTGGCTTGATATATTCAAAATATCGTTCGTAAGTCCGTTAACCTGCTCTACGCTTCTGCTCTGTTCAATTGCCTGATTGAGAACATTGAGAATTTCCTCAACCTTAACGCCCGTCTGCTCCATGTTGCTTCTCGCATCCGCCTCAAGCTTATCCGCACTCTTCTTCATTTCCTTGGAATAATCGTTGATACTTCCGGACTTTTCCGCTATCTCCACAACCTTGTTGAGCACTGCATCGGCATTCTGATTGATTACGGATGCCGCATTCTCAATCTCCTGCATCGTGGCGGAAAGTTCCTCCGTGACCGCTGAGAGATCTGACGCACTGTCGTTGGAGGTTCGGATGCTCTGCTGTACATCTCCCACAACTTCCTCAAGTTTCTGTGAATTGGAGATAATAAGCTTCATTATATACTGAAGCTTCTCCATAAAGGTATTAATACCTTTTCCCAGATCAGCCACCTCGTCATTTGAAAGAATGCTCACTCTCTGTGTAAGGTCACCCTCTCTCTCATCTATGCCCTTGACAATCCTGCGGAGCTCCTTGTTGGTTACATTTAACTTCCTTATGACAAACATGAATACACAATACAGAGCAACCAGGATAAGCACGAAGCAGAGTATAATTATGGATACATTGCGGACTCTTGCCGTATTGTACTGCTGTGCAAGTTCCTCCTGTGCAAGCTCCGACTGTGTGTTGGCATTGTCAATCATAAACTGTATTCTTGTCTGCATATCATTGCTGTAATCGGCTATGGCACCGTTGGCAAGCTCATAGGCTGCCGTCTTCTTGCTGTTACCGCTGTATGCAAGAAGATTTGCTATCTCATACTTTAAACCTTCGTAACTGTTAAGAAGCTGGTTGAAAGCCTCCTCATCACCTGAAGGTATATTCTTTGAATACCCGCTGAGCATCTCATCAAGCTTAGCTTCCTCAAGCCTTACCGAGTCAACAAGTGAAACCATTGTGTCAAAATCTGATGCAATTATATGTGACAATGCAAGCTTATGTATATTCTGGGCTTCATTCTGAATCTCGCTGAGACTTGATATGTTGGAAAGATTCTCCTCAACTATCTGTGTCGCTGTGGTGTTAACCCTCTTAAGATTAATAAGTGACGCCACATTGGAAAAAACAGCCACGATACCAAGGATGATAACGGGAACCAAAATAACCACTTTTAAACTGATTCGTATTCTCTTTTTATCCATCTTAAAAGTCCTCCTTACTATCGCTCCGTAATTCCTTCCACTAACTTGTCAAGCTGTTCCTGAAGCTGTGTTCTCCCTGTATTTCCCGCAAGCAGTGAATCAACAAATGTCGTACATGCGTCCCAATAACTGTTGCCTATTCTCTGAAGCACGCCGTACTGTGACTGCTCAATAACCGCTGCAATCGCCGGAACCTTCGCAACCTCATCGGATGCCGCCGCAACCTTGTTGGCAGGACCCTGATTCTGCTCAACAAATCTGAGTGTCTGATTCTGCTCGTTTGTCATCCACTGTGCAAGCTTAAATGCCCATTCCTTGTTCTTTGAGTAATAATTGACACCTACCATCTTGTAGCCTGTAAATGAAGCCATCTGAATCTGCTCCCCATTACATGTATATGTAGGCAGCTTACATGCTCCATAATCATCGCCCCACACATTCTTAACCGCAACCGCATTCCACACACCGCTGATTGCCGCAATAACATCGCCCGACTCGGCATGAGCAACCCATTCACCGTCCGACTGTGAAACAAATCCCGGACTTGATATGACATCCACTATTGCCTCCGCAACATCAATTCCCTTTATTGCTCCCTCTGTCGTATTCCAATTGCAGTCATTTGTGATACCGTCATCATTTATGTGCATTGTAAGACCTGTGTTTCCGAAAAATGAATACATATACCATCCGGAATTGAGCTCCATCGAGAACTTCTTGCCGTTCTCCTCACATATCTTTAATATGGAATCAAGTGTTTTAACATCATCCTCTGAAAAATACTCTTTATTGTAATATAAGAAGTAACCGTTATCGGCTGTCATCGGATACGCATAAAGTGTTCCGTTGATTGACGCCGCAGACACGGACTCAGCAACCATCTGGTCACTTATCTCCTGTGCATTAGGCACAGGTGCAAGCGCACCACCCGCAACCATGGCACTCAGCTGATCATCCGGAAATGAGAACACATCCGCTGAGTTCTGAACGTCTCCAAGAAGCACATCTCTTGTGCTCGAATCAGCCTGTGCCTCAAGTGTAATCTCAAAATCCGCCTGACCCTTGTACTCTTCGATAAAGCTGTCAATCATCTTCTGCACAGTCGCGTGCTGCGCCTCCTCAGCCCATACCGTAAGAGTCACCTTACCTGAAGCTGCCCCGTTGTCGTCCTGTATTGTGTCAAGTGCTTCATTCTGCGCACCGCTCTCATCCGGCGGTGTCACAGCATCCTTTCCTGAACATCCTGTAATAGTACCCAGTACCAGCATAGCGGCGAGTACAATCGCACTGATTCTCTTTACCATAACATCATCCCTTCATAGTACTTATTATAACTTTGGCATCGGAACTTTACACATATTTTTCCAATGCCAGATATCTATTTTACAGTATGATTCATCTTTTTTCAACCATATAAAGTCTTTTTTTACCAACTTTTTATTTTCGTCTCTGCCGCCCCGTTTTCTCAGGCTTTCCATGAATCATAAACTTGCGTTTAAAGCTCTGATATGATATAATTATATAAGTTATTTTACTACAAATGATACAGGAGGTTCTCATGGTCACAGCTCTCTATCTTACCACATTTATCGTATCCCTCTCAATGACTGTATATTACCTTGCACGCAATTCTAAAGTTGACAATCTTCTTGTCTGCTTCGGCATTATCCTGGTTCTCAACAGCGGAGGACGTGTCCTCCTTGCCGTGTCGGACTCCCTTGGTATGGCTCTGCTCGCACAGAAGCTTGTATATATCGGTAACTGCTATTGTCCTTTCCTTCTTATACATCTCCTCACAAGAATGTGCGGTGTCAAGGTTCCGCGCTTTCTTACATTATCTCTATTTATTTTTGCATCAACGGTTTTCTGTCTCGCAATGACTATCGGCATTCTCCCCGTATATTACGAATCAGTGGCTCTTGTCAATGCCGACGGTTACAATTATCTCGATAAAGTATACGGACCGACACATTTTCTCAATACAATCCTGATGCTTGTCTATGCCGTGCTTTTAATCTTTTATTTTATTTATTCCATCCAAAAAAGCAGTACCGTTTCCACGAAAACAGTCACACTCATGTGCATTCTCGGAATCGCAGTCGCCGGAACGTATATTTTCGAGCGCATCGTCCACAGCAGCATAAGCTATCTTTCAATAGGATACCTTGCCGCTTCAATCCTGATGGTTAACATTGCCGAGCGTATCAACATGTTCGACATGTCAGCCAACATTGCCGCTTCCGTAGACAGATTGAAGGAATACGGATATATAGAATTCGACAACAAATTCCGCTACATAAGCGCCAATGATTATGCTAAGGAACTGTTTCCGGAGATAACATCGTCATGGCACGTCGATAAATCCGTGCCGAAATCAGACTCTTTTTTATACAACAGCATTATAAGCTGGACATTTGACGGCACGACAAAATCAAAAAGTATTCGTTTTGATGACAGATATTTTGACATCACCATACGAAACATAATTTACGGAAAAAAGAGAAAAGTCGGCTACATAATCGAGCTCGTCGACCGAACCAGCGAGAACAACTACCTGAACACGATAAAGAATTACAACTGGGATTTGAAAAAGGAAGTCGCCATAAAGACCGCCGACATCTCACACATCAAGGATATGATGGTTATAGGCATGGCAACAATGGTTGAAAGCCGTGACAACAGTACGGGCGGTCATATCAAGCGTACAAGCTCCGTGATTGACATTTACTCAAAGCATCTGCTCCCGTACTGTGAACAGCTTCATATCAATGCTGAATTTCTCCAGATGCTCTCCAAAGCCGCGCCTATGCATGACCTCGGAAAAATTGCCATCGCCGACAGCATCCTGCAAAAGCAGGGACGCTATACTGAGGAAGAATACAATCAGATGAAGCGCCATGCCGCCGAGGGAGCCTCCATTGTGGAGAACATCCTGCGCGGCGTTGAGAACGACGAGTTCGTCGAGCTCGCAAAGAACGTGGCGCACTACCACCACGAAAAGTGGGATGGAAGCGGCTACCCCGAGGGCAGGTCAGGCGATGCCATTCCTCCCGAGGCGCGCATGATGGCTCTCGCCGACGTGTTCGACGCACTCGTGAGCAAGCGCTGTTATAAGGAGGCTTACTCCTATGACACCGCCTTTGACATTATAAAAAATTCGCTCGGCACTCATTTCGACCCATTCCTTGGAAAAGTCTTCTTAGAATGCCGAGCTGAACTCGAATCGCTGTATGACAGTTTTTAGTTATACCGCTCTCGTCGCATTTTTAAGCCACTCAAGCTCCTCACCCTCAAAGTCAGGGCTGATTGCCGCAAATACCTTCGCATGGTATGCGTTGAGTCTCTCCCTCTCCTCGTCCGTCATGTACGATACATCAACCGCATCAAGGTCGAACGGAACCATTGTAAGCGGCTCAAAGCCCATGAATTGACCGTACTCTGTCTTTTCCCTCTTGACGCAGAGCACAAGGTTCTCATGTCTTATTCCGAACTTGCCCGCAATGTACATTCCCGGTTCGTCAGAGGTAATCATGCCCTCCTCAAGAACCGCCGAAGGTCCGCTAGAAGCAATCTTGGTTCTGATTCCGTTCGGACGCTCATGTACATTGAGAAGGTATCCTACACCGTGACCTGTTCCGTGATTGTAGTCCATTCCGTTTCTCCAGAGCGGCTCGCGCGCGATATAGTCAAGGTTCTCACCTCTTGCTCCGTATAAGAACTGAGCATTTGCAAGGTTTAAGTGTCCCTTGAGAACAAGCGTGAACACCTTCTTCTCCTCGTCTGTGAGCTCACCGAGTGCAATCGTTCTTGTTATGTCCGTTGTTCCCTCATAGTAATGTCCGCCCGTATCTGCAAGAAGGAAGCTTCTTGGCTCTAACTTAGCATTGGTCTCCTCAGTTGCTGAGTAATGCACGATGGCACCGTGAGGACCGTAACCCATAATAGGATCAAAGCTTTCTCCAAGGTAGCCCTCCTGCTTCTTTCTGAACTCATCAAGCTGTACGGCTGCGCTCATCTCCGTTATATCAAGCTTTCCTACATTCTTCTTAAGCCAGTACATGAAATGTGTAACAGCCATTCCATCCTTGACGTGAGCCTTCTTCTCGTTCTCTCTCTCAGCCACGGTCTTAATTGCCTTAGGAAGAACCACAGGGCTCTGCTCGGCTCTAACATTGGCTGTGTTTGGGAGTGAGTGAACGATGAGGAAGTTGGCTGTAGCCTTGTCAACAAACACAACTGCTTCAGGGCTTACCTTCTTTAAATCACTGTAAATGTCATTGTATGGTCTGAGCTCGATTCCGTCCGCAGCGAGCTTGCCCTTGATGTCGGCATTTAATATGCTCTCATCGAGATAGAGAACCGCACTGTCGGCTGTCATTGTCATATATGATAAAAATACAGGATTGTATGCCACATCGTTTCCACGAAGATTCAAGAGCCATGCAATATCGTCAAGCGCTGTGAGCACAAGAAGGTCTGCGCCCTCCTTCTTCATCGTCGCACGAATCTTCGCAAGCTTCTCTTCGCGGCTCATTCCCGTGTACTCAACAGAAAGCTCCCATACAGGCTCCTTAGAAAGAGCAGGTCTGTCCGTCCAGACCTTGTCCACAAGATCCTCCCCGCACACATAAGCCATATTTCTTCCCTTGATGCTCTCCGTTATTCTTCCCATGAACGCATCCGTAACCGTTCTGCCGTCAAAACCGATATGACTTCCGTCAGCCAACTTGTCAGCAATGTACTCCGCTATTGTAGGAACGCCCTCCTCACCCATCTTCATGAGTGTGATTGTGCTGCCTTCAAGCTGCGATGCAGCCTGCAAAAAATATCTACCGTCCGTCCACAGACCTGCCTCCTCAGGAAGCACCACAAGTGTTCCCGCCGAACCCGTGAAGCCCGACATAAAAGCTCTCGCCTTAAAATAACTTCCAACATATTCCGAACCGTGGAAATCGTCAGTACATATTATATATGCCTGAATGTTCTTTTCCTTCATAAGTGCGCGCAATGCGCTAAGTCTCTCGACTACCGTACTCATGTGATACACCTCGCTTCTATACATTAGCGGATGCCGCAATAATTACTGCATTAAATAATCATTACGGTTAGCACCGCCTTACCTATTATAATAAAAAAATTCAGGATTGTACAGTGCCACTTTAGCATTGAAATTATCCCGCAATATTATTTCCGGTGTAGAGCTGGTAGTATCTGCCCTTCTGCTCTATGAGGTCATCGTGGGTTCCTCTCTCGATTATTCTTCCCTGCTCAAGAACCATGATACAATCACTGTTCTTAACGGTTGAGAGTCTGTGCGCGATAACGAAGGTCGTTCTGCCGTGCATGAGCTTATCCATGCCGTCCTGAACCATCTTCTCGGTTCTCGTATCGATTGAGGAGGTTGCCTCATCGAGGATGAGAACAGGAGGATCGGCGATTGCCGCTCTCGCGATTGCAAGAAGCTGTCTCTGTCCCTGGCTCAGGTTAGCACCGTCTCCCGTGAGCATCGTGTTGTAACCGTCGGAGAGTTTTGTGATAAAGCTGTCTGCATTTGCAAGCTTAGCTGCCGCATATACCTCCTCGTCGGTCGCATCGAGCTTACCGTAGCGGATATTCTCCATAACAGTTCCCGTAAAGAGATGTGTATCCTGCAAAACTATGCCGAGAGACCTTCTTAAATCGTCCTTCTTAATCTTGTTGATATTGATTCCGTCGTAACGTATTTTTCCGTCCTGAATATCGTAAAAACGGTTGATGAGGTTCGTGATTGTCGTCTTTCCTGCTCCCGTCGAGCCTACGAACGCAATCTTCTGTCCCGGCTCAGCAAACATCTTGATGTTGTGAAGGACAATCTTGTCAGGGTTGTAGCCGAAATCCACATCGTCGAATACGACATCGCCCTTCAGCTCTCTGTAATCGGTGACGCCCGTATCCTTGTGGTAATGCTTCCAAGCCCACATTCCGGTACGCTTCTCGCTCTCCTTTATCGTGTCGCCCTCCTTGGTTGCATTCACAAGCGTTACATATCCGTCGTCAACCTCAGGAACCTCGTCGAGAAGCTTGAAGATTCTCTCGCCGCCCGCAAGTCCCATGATGATACTGTTAAACTGCATGCTCACCTGATTGATAGGCATGTTAAGGCTCTTGTTAAATGTAAGGAAGCTTGCAAGTCCTCCGAGTGTGAAGCCGCCGACACCGCCGAGTGCAAGCGCACCGCCGACTATGGCGATGATAACGTAGCTTATGTTACCTATCTGTGCGTTGATAGGTCCTAAGATATTGGCAAACTTGTTCGCATTGTAGGAGCTGTCGCAGAGCTCCTCGTTAATCTTGTCGAAGCACTCGATGTTCTCCTCCTCGTGGCAGAACACCTTTACAACCTTCTGACCGCCCATCATTTCCTCGATGAAGCCGTTAACCTCACCTAAGTTCTTCTGCTGCTTTACGAAGTATTTTCCGCTCATTCCGGTTGCCTTCTTAGTTACAACAAGCATGAGTCCGACAAGCACAAGTGTGAGCAGTGTGAGCGGTATATTGAGGATGATCATGCTCGCAAGCACACCGATAATGGTGATTGAGCTGTTGATAAGCTGCGGAATACTCTGGCTTATCATCTGTCTGAGTGTATCGACATCGTTCGTGTAGATTGACATTATATCGCCATGTGCGTGTGTGTCAAAATACTTTATAGGAAGGGATTCCATGTGGATGAAGAGCTCGTCTCTCAAATTCTTCATGGTTCCCTGTGTAACATAAACCATCGTTCGTGTGTTTACATAGGCTGCAATTACACCGACGCCGTAAAAGCAGGCAACTCTGATAATTGCATGAAGTAAATCAGTGTAATCAGGTATATCCTGCTGCATGAGCGGCATGATATACTGATCGATAAGTGTTTTCATAAACATTGTTCCCTGTATTGTGGAAAATACAGTGAGTGCAATACACACAAGAACCACAATGCAGTGCGGCAGATAGTTCTTTGCCACAAAGCCTATTATTCTTTTAAATACCTTTCCCGGATTTGCGACTGTAGGCTTCGCTCCTCTAGGTGGTCGTCCTCCCATTGGTCCCGGCATTATGCTTCACCTCCGTTTTCATCAAAATCACCGCTGCCTCCGGTCTGTGACTCATATACATCGCGATATATAGCGTTGGAAGCAAGCAGCTCATCATGTGTTCCGATACCGTCGATGCGTCCGTTGTCCATGACAATAATGCGGTCGGCACCCTGAACACTTGAAATTCTCTGTGCAATAATAATCTTCGTTGTCTGTGCAATCTCCGTCGCAAAGGCATGACGTATCTTTGCATCCGTAGCGGTATCCACGGCACTCGTGCTGTCGTCGAGAATGAGTATCTTAGGCTTTTTGAGAAGTGCTCTCGCTATACAAAGACGCTGCTTCTGTCCGCCGGATACGTTCGTACCGCCCTGCTCAATATAAGTGTTGTACTTGTCCGGGAATTTCTCGATAAACTCATCGGCGCAGGCTAACCTGCAGGCTCTCATGCACTCCTCATCCGTGGCGTTCTTATCGCCCCAGCGGAGGTTGTCAAGAATTGTTCCCGAGAAGAGCACGTTCTTCTGAAGAACAACGCTTACCTCATCACGAAGAGTCTCAATATCGTACTCTCTTACGTCCTTTCCGCCTACCTTGACGCTTCCCTCATCGACATCGTAGAGACGGCTGATAAGGTTGACAAGGCTCGACTTCGAACTTCCCGTTCCGCCGATTATACCGATTGTCTCACCCGACTTGATTGTGAGGTTGATGTCGTTTAACACTCTCTTATCCGCGCCCTTGTTGTAGCCGAAGTTTACATGGTCAAATACAATCTCTCCGTCCTTAACCTCGTAGCAAGGATCTTCCGGATTGGTGATGTCAGGCTTCTCCTCGAGCACCTCGGAGATACGCTTCGCACTCGCAACGCTCATGGAAAGCATTACGAATATCATGGAAACCATCATAAGGTTCATGAGGATTGTCATGCAGTAGGAGAGGAGACTCATGAGCTTACCTGTTGTGAGAAGCACTCCGCCCGAGCCGACTATCATCTTTGCTCCAACCCAGCTTATAAGAAGGATACAGGTGTAAACCGTAACCTGCATTACAGGGTTGTTGTACGCAACCGTTTTCTCAGCCTTTACAAAAATCTTGTAAATGTTGTTGCTTGCGTTCTTGAATTTCTTCTTCTCGTAGTCCTCGCGCACATAAGCCTTAACAACACGGATTGCGGAGACATTCTCCTGCACGCTCGCATTGAGCTCATCGTACTTAGGGAATGCGGCGTTAAAATACTTGGTCGCATGGCTTATGATAATCGCAAGGATACATGAGAGTATCACAAGTGCGATAAGATAAATTCCCGCAATTCTCGGGCTGATGATAAATGACATAACCATCGCAAGAATAAGGCTCACCGGAGCTCTCATACACATTCTTAAAAGCATCTGGTATGTATTCTGTACGTTGGTAACATCTGTTGTAAGTCTCGTTACAAGTCCCGCCGTGCTGAACTTGTCAATGTTGGAAAAGGCGTAGGTCTGAATATTATCAAACATACCCTTTCTCAGGTTTTTGGCGAAGCCCGTTGAAGCCTTCGCTCCGTAAACACCACCCATGATTCCGGCAAATAATCCTACCATGGCAATAACAACCATGCAGCCGCCGACCATGAGTATGTAGCCCATGTCACCCTTCTCAACACCGTTGTCGATAAGTGATGAGAGCAGGTATGGGATGAGCATTTCCATGAGCACCTCTAAAATCATAAAGAAAGGTGTCGCGATGGATGCCCTCTTGTACTCCTTCACATACGCGCCTAATGTCTTTAGCACTGTTCGTCCTCCTTGTTCATAACTTCAATATTTTTCTTCATTTTGTCTATAACATTCATAAAAACCTGTTTTTCCTCTTCCGTGACATTCTGTTCGAGCTCCTCGTGAAGCATATCGATGACTCTCACCGTCGCGGCATGCGTCTCCTCACCCTTCGGTGTGAGAACAATCTTCTTGCAGCGCCCGTCGTTGTCGTCCGTGCGGCACACGAGGTAGCCCTTCTTTTCCATGAGCTGCAATATATTCGTGACCGACGACTTGCCGATTCCGAACGCCTCTCCGATGTCCTTCTGGTACACATCCGTCCCCTTATGCCTGCAAAGGTAACCGAGGATATGTCCGTGCATCACCGTGACCTCATCAAAGCCCGCATCCACAAGCTTCTTTTTAAGCTGACGAAGTATGATATTGTCCATCTTCTTAATCTCAAAGCCCAGATATTTTTTCTTTTCCAATTCGTGCTCCTTTCCTTCAAAAATAAAAATCCTTCAGAACAAAGCTCTGAAAAAAATAATAGTTCGATGTGTGACAGTTCAGTATCAAACTGTTCGACTTCGAACTATTATATGTTCACATTTTTAATTTGTCAAGTATTGTTTTTATTCAATTCGCTCTTACTATCTGAGCTATTATATACTGCCTCCCATAGATGTCTGTTCTCCTCCTTCATAATCCGTATCTTCTCATGGTCGTTTACATCTTCCTTTACGACGCAAATCCGTTCCGCAACATGCACATCAAAATATTTTTTCTCCACACCGTTCTTCATCCTGCCTGAACCACGGCATGTTATAAAAAGCGGCTGCACGCTGACATTGTTCTTCACCGCATAGTAGAATGCCCCGCTCTTCAGCGGGCGCGGTCTGTCATAGCCCCACCACTCGGACTGCTCAGGAAAAATGAGAATGCAGTCGCCTTGTTTCAGATAATAAGAGACCGCCTCGTTGAAGCGGCGCACGAGCCTGTGCCCCGAAGGAAACGGAAGGATGCCGAACGCCCTCATGTATCCGCCGAGCCTCCCCTTCTGGTTGTTAAAGTCCGCAACCATGACCTTCAGCCTGCGCCCGCGAAGCAGCCCGCTCCGCTTTAACGCCCACAGCACGACGAGAGCGTCAAGCTTGTTGATGTGGTTGCAGGTTACGATGAATCCCTCGCGGCTGTGGATATGGTTATCCTCAATATACACCCTCGTCCTGAATACAAACCTGTTCACAATCCACATGAACGGGCTGATTATAAGGGCTCTGATAAGGGCCTGCCTTATTTTGAGCCGTCCCGCGGGAATGTAGGGGAAGCTCTCATCAACGGGGAGGCACAAGTCATAGTCAATCGCATCGAGGTGTGAGTTGAAGTCGCCCCTCTCCTCCGCCGCCTTGATTTTGTCCAAAACGTCAGGTGTGGTGTATGCAAGCTTAAAATAGTTCACTAATATTGTACCCTCCCGATTTTTTCCCAGCTCTTAGGCTTGATTCCGAGCACGGCGCGCCCCACGATGCAGATGTATTCCATGTAAAAAAACGGATGCACAAGCATGAGGCAGAGCTTTTTTACCCACGACAGCCCGATATTGCTCCAGTCGGCGAGCACCGCCATCACCGACAGCGCAAGGAAAGCCGTATAGATAAGAAGAAACGCCGCGAGTGCTTCAATAAATCGGAGCGTGAACAGAAAGTAAACGACCGCCGCCGACAGTGTTCCTATATAGACGTAGACAATCCAGAGCGACAAAATATAGTAATTATCTATGAACGCCCACAGCCCGCGCCTCCTTAACAGCTCGCGGAGGTAGATTTTGTCCGCCGACACCATGCCGGTCATCCAACGCGTCCGCCTCCTGTTAGTGTCGGCGTGTGAGGGAGCCTCCTCGAGATAGAGTCGCGCATGCGAATAGTGGAATGTCTTTATCCCCTTGCACGCACAGTCGCGCAGAAGCTCCATGTCCTCGGTGAGCGTCTGCCTGTAATTCCAGCCGCCCCACTCGGCGATTAAATCACCGCGTATAAGTATTCCTGTTGTTATCGGCATCGTGGTAAGCCCCGCCGCACTCTTATACCTGTTGCCTAACTCGTCAATGATTGACCAGATAAGCCCGTTAAGACAGGTGACAGCGTTCACTGCCCCAGCCTTTCCACAGGTATAGTTTCCTGCGAGCTTCCGCCCCGTGATCACCTGTGCACCGCTCTCCATCGCATCGTTCATGTTCTTTATAAAATCCGCATCGAGCCTGCAATCGGCATCGACTATGATGTAGCCGTCGTATTTTCTGCCAGCGGCGAGTATGTGCCGTATGCAGTAATCGAGGCAGTCGCCCTTGCTTTTCTGCTCCTCGTCGACATGGACGTGCGCTCCGATGTCCTTGGCGTAGCCGATTACCTCGTCCTTGGGATTTTTCACGACGACGTAGATGTCAAAAAGCTCCTCGGGGTAGCTCTGCCCCCGTATGCTCGAAAACAGCGGAAGCACCGCCCGCCCCTCATCCCTCGCGGGAACTATGAGCGCGAAGCGGCGCAGCTTATCGCTTTTTAAAGCCTTCTGCGGCTTCAGCCATGCAAACCAGCCGACAACCCTCGGCAGATACATGATTAAAAACAAAATCGTGATTGTCATAATGAAGCTCATCCCACAGCCTCCTGTCGTCTGAAATCTATCTGAACACCGCCGCATTGCGGGCAGTCCTCTTAATCGCCTCGTACTGCTTTAAAACCTCGTCGTGCGCGTGCAGACGATACACGCTGTGCAGCTTGTCAACCTCCCACGGCTTGACATTTACGGTGTGGACGTATGGAAAAATTCTCAGCGATTTGCAGAAATGCTGTATCACCGTGTCAGGTCTGTAGCGCTTCTGCTCGTTGTATTTTGCGGGAAGAAAGCATTTCTCGCGGCACAAAAGATTGATTGCCGTCTGGTCCGGGAAGAAAAGCTTCTTGTATCTGCACATTATCCTTGCACGCTCCAACACTCCGCTCTCCCTGCATTTTTTAAGGTTGATAAGCAGCACTCCCGTGTTGATGTAGTTGTGCCCTATAAACCATTTCCCGAGAAAATCCCGCACACCCGCAAGCTCATGCTTCTCAATGTCGGTTCCATAGAGAGCCTCTATGCTCCCACACGCCACAACGTCGGCATCGAGATAGAGAACCCTGTCGACAGGCAGGGTATCCGCGTAAAGCCGCAGAAGTGAGTACGGTGTGTAGACGGTATTTTTGTTCACCCAGTCGTCAAGCTCAGCCCGCATCGTCATTGTCTTGTCGATGAGTATCACGCGGCTCTCGGAGTACACCATCGATGCAATGTCCTCGAGAAGCCTCGCCTGCTGCCAGCATATCGGCGTGTACGCCTCGTTCATGTCCTGAAGATTGGCGGTCATGATGTAGATGTTTAACTGCCCCTTGTAATATTTTATTATTGAAAGAACGGCAATAAGTATGCCGTCAAAGGCGCGGGAATTGCCGCAGAACAGGATGTTCATAATGCCTCCTTAAAATAATTGTATTTGCAGCTTAGGTAATCGGTAAATTAAGATTCCCGCACGTTGTAATTTATCTATATTACCGCCGGGCACGTTCTCACTACGTTTTGCTACGCAGTGGTGCATAATCGGCTATGATTGCTGCCTTCCGTTTTAGCTTCTCTTAACGTACTTTACCTTCTCGTAGGTTGAGTTCCGGCTCCGCGCCGTCATGGCTTCGTACACTTGATTGCGGAGCTCATGCGCCGCCTGCCTGACATTCATATTTGTGTCAGGGTAAAAAGGTCCGTCGATGTATATTGTGATTCGGGTTTCGAAAAGACGCTTTTGGTATGTTGTCGTGTACGAGTATGCGGGGCAGCCGTACAGTGCCGGGTAACGGAACGACTTCTCCGTGAATGGACGTATTTTTGTGTAATAGGGCCATATATGCGCCTCGGGGTAAATGAAAATCGGGCACGCATCCTCAACCCTCCGCCCAAGCTCGCCCATAAAGCCTTTCATCCCGCTCATCCTGTTCGGGACGGGGAACGCGCCTAGCATCTCCATGATATTCCTTGTGCCGTACAGCGACACGTTGTCGGGGTGCGCAAGTATCAATGCCTTCCTTGGAAAGCTTATGCAAGCCGGAATGTATCCGTCCCCCGGGATGTGCGTGTGATTTCCGTAAAAAAAGGCACACCTTCCTCTGCTTTTTTTCAGCTTTTCCCTCCCGACAATCCTCATGCCGAACTTAAACTTCATATAGAAAAAGGCAATCGGCGTCATAATAATATGGTAGAGCGCCCACGCGGCAGCGCGCCACACCCTCCCGTGCCGATACCTGAAGCTTTTGTCAACCACAATCGTGCTTCTCTCTATCCCCGAGAACTCATCCTCAAGCTCGTTATCGTAAAAATATACCTTCTCATGTTTCATAGCGATATTATTCACCTAATTTAACGAATTATTCCAATCAAATAGTGACTTCTCACAAACTATAAGCTATAATCATTTCATGCGGTCCAAGACCAAACATTAAATAACTGCAAATTGCGAAACTTCAATTTATCACAGAACAGTTGTGTCATTTTACTATATTGCAAGCCGGACTCTTTACTGCCATCGGTGTTTATCGGCTGTATTTTAGCCGATTATGCACCGCTATGTGCAGTAACGTAGCGAGAGCGTGTCCGGCGGTAATACAGTAAAATGTCACAACGTCCGTTATATATAACCTGAGTTTCGCAATTAACTATAATTATGCTCACATGAAAGGAGCCCCCTCATGCTTCGCGAAGGAACTTTAAACGATATTTCAGATGGAAAACTATACACCCTCAACGACTTAGTCCGCGCCGACTGTCAGGACTGCGCAGGCTGCTCCGCGTGCTGCCGCGGGATGGGAAATTCGATTGTGCTGACACCTTACGACGCGTGCCTGCTGACCAACAATCTCGGCTGTGGCTTTGACAGACTGCTCGCAGAGCATGTTGAGCTGAGCGTCATAGATGGGCTCATCCTACCGAGCCTCAAGATGGCAGGTGAGAAGGAACAGTGCTCGTTCCTCGATGAGAACGGCAGATGCAGTATCCACTCATTCAGACCGGGAATATGCAGACTCTTCCCGCTCGGCAGAATATACGACGAGAACGGCTTTAAATATTTTTTGCAGACGGGCGAATGCCTCAACAATCACCGCACCAAGATTAAGGTTGAAAAGTGGCTTGATACGCCTGACATAGAAAAAAACGAAAAATTTATCTGGGAATGGCATGAGCTTCTAAAGAAGCTTAGAAAAGAAGCAATGGCTGACTCAGATTACGAGTCAGCCAAGAAGCGCAACATGCTGTTGCTGCAATTATTTTACTTTACACCCTACAGTGTCGATAATTTTTACGCCCAGATTGAGGAGCGTATGTCAATGGTGAGATGATGCACTGCATCACCTCACTGTTTTTTTTCGATAAAATAGAGCCTTGACGCGAAATCGGGAAAATGTCTGACCTCCTCAGAAAAGCCGGTCGCCGAGAACGCCTGCTTTAACCTGATTCCGCCGTTCATGAGCGCGTCGCCGTACAGCTCATAGTCCTCAGTCTCACCCGGCATCGTCACGAACTTCGCAACCACATTGTGGAGCAGCGAGCCCTGCCTTATGTGGACGGGCGCGGCTGTGTTGATGAGGTCGCCGAACTCCTTCACATTGTATCTTAAATTCCTATTCCGGATATGGTAGAGGACATCCTCTGAAAGCCCCGCCGCGTTGTAGTGCTCACTCTGCGTGTTCGGCTGTACGAGCTCCTGCATGATGAGTCCGACCGCCCTGTCCTTGTCGGGTGACACGACCGTCCACTGGTGGATGTTTCCCGTGCGCTGACGGTAAAAGGTGCCGAACTGCATCGTGTGTCTCCACCTCTTATATATGCTTATCTGCTCCTTAATCTCGCTCAAATCCTCTTTTTTCATATCGACGAGATTGCACTCGTAGCCACACACTCCGAACGAAGCCACATTGAACCTCGTCACAAGCGGCGTTGTGCGGAGTGTCTGGTGGTTAGGGCACGCGGACACATGCGCCGACACCGTAGACATCGGGTATCCGTAGCTTAACCCCTCCTGGATTGACGCCCTGCACACGGCATCCGTGTTGTCACTCGCCCATATCTGCGGAAAATAGCAGAGTATGCCGAGGTCGAACCTGTTTCCGCCCGCGGCACAGCCCTCGAAGAGTATCCTCGGGAATTTTTCCGTGAGCGACTTCATTATGCGCTTTAAGCCCATGACATAGCGGTGAGCCATCTCGCCCTGAGGTCTGCCCGTCTCCACAAGATACTTTGAATAGTAATCCGAGAATATTCTGTTCATGTCCCACTTGACGTAGGCGATATTTGCCGATGAGAACACCTTTGTCATGCTCTCGATTATATAGTCCTGTACCGCGGGATTGCACAGGTCGAGTATCCTCTGGTTTCGCCCCTCGGAGTGCTCCTGCCCCGGAATGTCGACCACCCACTCGGGATGCTCCCTGTAAAGGCGGCTGTCGGTGTTCACCATCTCGGGCTCAACCCATATTCCGAAGTCCATGCCGAGCGCATTTATTTTGTCGCATATTCCCTTGAGTCCGTTAGGAAGCTTATTTTTGTTTACCTCCCAGTCACCGAGCGAATGTCTGTCGTCGTTTCTCTCGCCAAACCAGCCATCATCCATAACAAAAAGCTCAACGCCCACAGCCTTACCCGCCTTTGCAAGCTCGCAGAGCTTCCTCTCATTTATGTTAAAGTAAGCCGCCTCCCAGCTGTTAAGCAGCACAGGTCTGTCCTTGTGCTTCCACTCGCCCCTCACAATATGCTCCCGCACAAATGCGTGCATATTGCGGCTCATGCCGTTGCAGCCGTAAGCCGAGTAGTTCATGACCGCCTCAGGAGTCTCAAAGCTCTCGCCCGGCTCAAGCCTCCACGAGAACGACTGCGGATTGATTCCCGAGACGAACCTGCTCTTATCAAAACTGTTTACCTCAAATGCCTCATAGTGATTTCCACTGTATATAAGATTAAATCCATAACAATCACCGAAATCTTCACTTGTATTTGTCCTTGTGAGCATGACAAAAGGATTGGCTCTGCTCGAGGAAGTCCCCGTGTACGATGAGTTCACAAGCTTTCCCGCCGTCACGACGGTATCGTGCCTGTTCATTTCCCTCGCCCATGCACCGTTAAAGGTTGTCACCTTGTATCCGACACCGTCCATGTCGAGCATAAGGCTCATGAGGCGCTTTAACGCAACGCTTTCCTCACCGTTATTTATGATTCTGCCGCTTCTTGAAATGACATTCTCTTTTTCATATACATAGTAGAATAAATCGAGCTCAATCGGGTAATGCCTGTCGGCAAGCGTGATTTTGAGCGTCATTTTTTCATCCGCCTGCTCTGCCGCACAGTACGAGCTCGGAAGCGTCTCAAGCTCAGGCTTTCCCTCAATAATCTCGTAGCCCTTGTAGACGAAGTCGGAGCTCTCGCTTCCGTCAGGGTACACTATCTCGACAAACGGCTCCCTTATGTCGCCCTTGCCGTGCGCTGACATCTCAAGCTTCACGTCCTCAAGCGAATACTGCGGATGGTCGTTGTCGTATATGACCGTGTTTCCCGGCGCAAACGCGTGCTTCTCCCTCAGTGCCTCCACAGCCCCCTTATTCAGCCTTATTCTCTTTCCATAATGAAGATGCTCGAGCTGTCCCGTCGGCAGCACGGCAAACACATAGCTGGTATCCGCCGTGTGAAGTCCGAACGCACCGTCAATGTATTCAATCATATCTATCCTCCATTAAACTTTGCTTGAAAGCTCCGCTTTAGGCTTTTTAAGCCTGCTGCTTTAACTGCGTCGAAATCTCCTCAAGCTTCTTGTCGGTGAGAATATATTTTTTCTTAAATATGCAGACAGCAACCACGAGAACGAGTATAGGAAGAAGCGTCATCGCAAGTCTGAGTCCCACAACCGATGTGCCGGACACCGCGTCAACCGCCGCATTCTCGTCGGAGCTTATGTTGAACACCGTGAGACAGATTGAGGCGATGAGCGCCGACAAGCCTGATGCGAGCTTGACAACGAAGGTCTGCATTGAGAAGATGACTGACTCGTCACGTCTCTTGTTCTTGAGCTCGCCGTAGTCAACCGTGTTGGCTAGGAATATCGTCACGAGCACATTTAAAATTCCCGCAGCCGCAAATATGAAGAAGCCCGGTAAAAGGAAAGGATACACGCTCGCAACTCCGCCAAGTGTCATGACAAGCAGCACCACATATCCGCCGACCGCCGACGCGATGCAGACATAGAAAATCTTCATAGTGTTGAAGAATTTTCTGAGAATCGGGAAAATGAACATCATCGCGAGAATCTGGACTGCTCCTCCGAAGGTGTTGAATATCGTGTAATCGCTTCTCCAGCCGCTTCCGCCGAGGTCGTACTTAAAGAAGTAGATTAAAAGGTTCGAGGTGATATAGACGGCTGTATTCACAAGTACGATGGTGATTACCATTGCCATTGCCTGGTCGTTTCTCACGAGTGCCTTGAACATCTCACCTACGGACGCCGTCTTGATGTCGACCGTCGATTTTTCCTTGATGAACGTACATGTTATGAGGATGAACACAAAGAACACAACCGCAACTATGAGTGCAAAATACTTAAAGCCCACTCTCTCAATCTCGATGTCACTTGCTCCCGCACCCGCAAAGGCATTACCGATTGCGGAAACCGCCATGACGGTGATTATGCTTATGATTGCGGAGCCGACTCCCGCGCAGGAACGCGCAAGCGCCGAGAGATTCTCCCTCTCCTTGCCGCCCTCGGTGAACGCAGGAACCATCGACCAGTACGGAATGTCCATCATCGTGTAGGTAACTCCCCAGAGGATGTAGGTCACAGCCGCATAAGCCACGAGCCCGCCTCCGTCAATGCTTGGCGGTGCCGCAAACATGAAGAACAGCACAATCGCATTCGTGAGGGTTCCGATAAACAGCCATGGGCGGAACTTTCCCCATCTCGTTCTCGTCTTTGCGACAACAACGCCCATTATGGGATCGTTGAAGGCGTCAAATACACGCGCCGCGAGGAGAATGATACCCATTATCCATGCCTTTACACCCATTATGTCCTGATAGTAATACAGAATATAGCTCGCCGAGAGCATATACACCATATCCTTGCCGACAGCCCCGATACCGTAGGCAAACTTTTCTTTTCCGCTCAGTTTTTTCTTACTCTCCATATTAATCTCCATTCCACCGCAGCCGCGGCATAAATAGTAATGAAATGTTACTTTCCTGCCATTGCAAGCTCAACCACCTTGTACGCTCCGTCATAGATACCCATCTTCTTGTTGCGCACGATGTTGCCGCACATATCCTTTAAGAGCTTGTCGTCCTCCATGAACAGCTCGACCATCTGAATCGTGTGCGCGATGTCCTCACACTCGAGCGTTCCGTCGCCTATCTCAGCCGAGTGTATCGCACCCCAGCGCTCGTGTCCGCCGACTCTCTTTATGAAAAGCTTAGGAATCGGGTAAAATGAGAGCTCGCTGGGCTTCGTCACAAGCACGTCGCAGCTTCTCATAAGAAGGTTGGTGCAGTAGACAGCCTCAAATATATTCGAGTGCCAGAAGCCGTGTATTCCGCTCACCTCGCCGTCAAGTGCCTTCTCGGCGAAGCTCTTTGTCTCGCTCCAGTCGTCAAAATGCTCGGTAGAGAGCTCTTTAAGCTCAGGAATATCAATAAGAAGCTGCTCCCACACATTCTTGTAGTCGCCCACATTCACATAGAGCGCAGCCTTTTTCTTTCTGATTGCAGGGATGAGACGCTTTATTATCGCCGCAAAAATCTCCTTCTGCGCACCCGCTCCACCGATGGTTAAAAGAAATCTCATCGGCTGTCCGCTCTCTTTTCTTCTGATTCTCGCCTCGCAGTCAGCCTCAATGTTCGAGACAAGCTCGTGGTCAACATAGTGTCCCGTGTACACGAGGCTGTCTGACGGCATAGGTCTTAACACCTTATTTTTCTCCATGCCGTTTAATATTCTGTAGCCCATGTAGGAGTTGTGCGTCTGAATCGTGTGGATGCTTCCCTCCGCAAGGTGAAGTGCCATAGGCCAGTTGTCGGGAATCGCATTTACGACGTGCTCCATGCCCGCGTGGACAGCCGCCTGTGCAGGCCACACATGGGTGCCGACAACGGGGATGTCCTTAGGAACCTTCTTATACACAGGCGCCATAAGCTCCGCATTCTTCTGGTCGCAAGCGTTGTAGGAGAGCTTCCTGAAGCCCTCATAGTTCATCGGCTCCCACACTAATCTGTTAAAAAGCCTGCTCTTCTGTGATATTCTCGAGCCCAGCGAGTAGAGGTCGTTCTGTGCGCTTATAACCTTGGTGCAGGTCGTATCCGGGAATGAGTTTAAATCCATCCAGTACGGTGTATAGCCCATGCTGTGTGCAGCCGACGCTATCGCCATCGATATTCTGTAATGACCGAAGCCCATTCTTATGTTGCCGACAATGAGTACCTTCTCATGGTCGAACTCTGCCGCCTGTGCCTCGCCATTCTGCGCCTTGCCGCCCTGAGGTTTCGCAACGACGATGTCCTTAACTCCGAGAATATCGCCTATGTGCTTGTTCTCCCTGATTTTAAGCTCGTAATCGACCTTGGAGTCGTCACCGAACCTTCTTACGAACTTTTTCTTTCCTGCCACAGCCTTTTTATAGGTCTTATCGCTCATCACATTTCCAAAAATGCTTTTTGACTTATCCATCTTAAGTCTCACTCCTTTCCTTTATTCCGTTGCAGATTATGTCCACCACCTCTGCAAGTGCATCACTGTAGGTTATTCCGTTCTTCACAAGCACGTCTCTTCTGAAAAACTGCTCAAGCGTCGCCTCAAACATCACCTTCACAAGTGCCGTGTCCACCTTCCTTATAACGCCCTCATTCATACCTCTTTGCAGCAGTTCCATCGTCGCATCCCAGCCGCTCTCTAACCGCTCCTCAACGCGGGTATATATCCTCGGATATTTGTCCCTGAGTATGTAGAGCTGTGAAAAATCAATCTCCTTATACCCCTCAGGCAGCACACCGAGAATCTCCTGAATCTTCTCGAGGGTGCTCAGTCCCGCGCTTTTCATGACCTTCTGCTCGCTCTCCTTTATCGAGTCAAAGCAGTAGTCGACCATGTCGTATACGAGCTCCTGCTTGTCGGCGAACACCGTGTATATGGTCTTTTTGCTCATGCCGAGCTCCCTTGCGATGTCGTCCATCGTGAACTTCATTCCCTTCCTGTTAAACACAAGAATCGTCGCCTCGAGTATCTGCTCCCTTATCGTGCTCTCCATGATTTTTCCTTTCCGAATTTTCCCTGCATCCCCGCAGGAAACTATTTTTCAATTTCAAGTTTCCTTAATTGTAACACATTGCCCTGAATGCAACAAGAAACTATTTTAACGATTTTAGTTTCCTATTTTTGTGCATATTGCACAAATAAAAAAGATGAGATTGCGGTAAAATATCATTTTTACCATAATCTCATCTCTTATATACATTCTGACGTCAATAGGCTATGCTCACATTATACTTGTCCTCAAATTCATTAATCGGAATAGGCTTGGAAAAATAGTAGCCCTGAAAAATTCTGCAGCCCATTCCCGTAAGCATATCAACCTGCTCTTTCGTCTCAACACCCTCTGTGATAACCGTCATATTCATTCTGGTAGAAAGCCTTATTATCTCCTCGAGAATGTTTCTGCTCTTAGCCGTATTCTCAGTCTCACGCAGGAACTCACGGTCGATCTTAAGAACATCACTACATACATCCTTGAGCATATTGAGTGATGAATATCCGCTTCCGAAATCATCAATCTCAATTATAAAGCCCGCATCATGGAGCTTTCTTATAACTTCCATGTTGTCATTCTCATTTACAACCGCCGTCTCTGTAAGCTCAAGTCTTAAATTCTGGATATTGACTCCGTATCTGTCAACCAGCTCCGTTATTTCCTTATACACATCAAGATAGAAGAAATCCATTGCGGAAATATTTATTGAGATGTGAAGGTCATCACGCCCTATGTCCATCCATTTTTTGAGTGTTCTTACAACCTGTTCCCACACATAGGTATCAAGCTTATGTATAAGACCCGATTTCTCATAGCAGTCAACAAATGCCGCCGGATTCAGAAGTCCTCTGTGAGGATGGTTCCAGCGGACAAGTGCCTCCGCACCGTGACAGGTGCCGTCCGCATCCGTCTGCGGCTGTAAAAATATGCAGAACTCATTATTATCAAGTGCCTTGTCGAACTCGGCAATAAGCTTTTTCTGCTCTAATTCTTCCTCAAGAATTGCCCTGTCATAGTATGCCACGGCACGCTGATAGTTGCCCTTCATACATTTTATAGCCATGTTAGCCTTATCGTACATAACACCAACAGGCTCGTTATTATCCGCTATCTCATATACGCCAATATATATGAACATCTGATAATATCCTGTCGAGAATGTCTTTTTCATTGTGACAATGTTATCAATGAACTGTTCCTCTTTAAAAAGAGCCTTCGGCATACATATCGCAAATCTGTCCCCGCCTATTCTTCCGTACACTGCCTGTCCGTCGGCAACATTTTTTAGAAGCTCCGCCTCCTTGATGAGTACCTTGTCACCCGTCTCATCACCGAATATGTCATTTATCATCTTGAAATCCTTGACATCGGAGCATACCATAATATATTTCGTGTCAGGATTGCTTTTAAGCATCTTGGCGGTTCTCTCATTGAAGCCTTCTCTGTTGAGCACTCCCGTGAGCATATCGTAGTTGGCTCTGTAAGCAAGGTGCTTCGTGGTGTGCCTTATTTCAGTAATAAAACGCCCTGAATAGAATATAAGTGTCACAATTGAGAACAATGTGTTTCCCATAAGCATTCCAAGCACCTGATTGTCTCCTACCCATGCAATTCTGTTGTAATCCCTGCCTATCATCGCCGTAAATGTAATCATAAACAAATCAACGAGTGCTATGTAATGCGGAACTCTCGACTTTACATTTCCGTTGTCAAGGTACATAAAATAATAGACTATCGGAATCAGCATCACTCCGTAGAGCAGATAGCCGTATCCCCATCCCAGATATATATTGCTTACAGATACAATCGCAAGAAATTCCGCAGCCATAAGGAATATCCATCTTCTTGTATGCATTGATCCGCGCATACCGAATATTCCAAGTGCATAAAGCACAATGCCACCGATACTCACATATATCATCAGCCTAATCTTAAGTATTACAAAACACAATGCCGTTACAGCGTGCAGTGCGGCACATGCAGCGTACAATATGGTACATTCCTTCTTAATATCTGCTGCCTTTACCTGCCTCACATCGTTTTCCTTCATCTTCATCTTCATCCTTAATATTTTATACATTTTGCTTGTATCCACACTTAGGGCATTCTTTCAGACCTTTATACACATATCCGCACCTGAAACAGCAGATAACATCATGCTTTTCCTTGGCAAGATATTTTTCCTTCCGCGAGAAAGGACGCTCCTTCAGATACATGACAAAATCGTTCAGCGCCTTGGCATATCCCTTCAGCTCCTTCGCATCCACAACATGCGGAAGTTTGACTTTCGAGCCGTCATTCAGATATGCCGTAACCGATTTGCCGAGAAACCCCGTTGAAGCTTCTATAGCTCTGATATCCTCCACTTTGATGTTACCGCAGGTGACAAAATTGCTGTAATAAACAGCCTCGGGTGTCAGCAGCATTCCCTCCTTGCCGCTCTGCGTCCTCGTGGTGTCCACCATCATTATCGGATATTCAAAATCTCCCATGGATACTCCGTATGTCCCCTTAGCATATTCCATCCTCTCAATCACATCCCCGCCATTGCGGTTCTCTAAAACCTCCGCTGCCGGATAAAAATAGTGTCTGTCGTTATCAGACACATTGTTATTCTGAAGCTCCTTCTTCAGTCGGGCTACCAAAAGCCCTGCCTCCTCATTCTTAATGCGTCTGAGCCTCTTAGCGACTGAATCAAGTGCCGGATTCTTAATCTCAGGGAGAAAATTTTCCTCCTTGATATTGTTATAGAGCTTCTCAAGCTCTTCACCCGTGTAATCAGCGCTGTCTCTGCACGCATCATCTATACGTCTCTTATCAAGCT
The DNA here is from genome assembly GCA_900545455.1 of uncultured Eubacteriales bacterium. GTDB lineage: Bacteria > Bacillota > Clostridia > Lachnospirales > Lachnospiraceae > CAG-882. Next base: position 23,456 of record UQZF01000001.1, on the reverse strand, counting down.
TGGCTACCGCATCGAGAACCCTGTCAGAATACTCCTTCTCTATATCGCCGGAGAACTTTCTGCCTTTTATCGCATCAAGCATGTCGAGCAGGTCTTTTCTGGTACTCCTCCTGCTGCGCTTTAATATATCTTCCGCCTCACTTCTCTCTGCCTGATGCCTCCTGTTGTCAAGCTCTTTCTCATATTCTGTTGTATCTAACTCCTTATAACTCTTAAGCTTATCCTTATATGTATGATAAGCCTTCTCTCCTAAAACGTCCGGAAGCTTTGACATGAGGGTCTCCACCTCCACTTTTGCACTATTAATTTTAGCGTCCTTAATTATTTTTTCAAGTCGTCTTTTAGTATCAGTTTTTAGTGCGGATGACGCTAATTCTTTGTCAAGATTACTAAGTGCCGCATAGCTTTTTCCGGAAGAATGCTCCACATTGTATATAAGCTTCTCCTGTGCAGCCTTCTCTCTCGCCTCTTCCGCCTCACGCCTTCTGTCGGATCTGTTTTCTTTTTCCGGAGCCGCAGCATGTTCCTCCGGCTTCGCATGTTCCGTTCCCATCTGCCTGCGTGTCTCCCGCGGTTGCTCCTCATAGAACTTTTCCCTGCCCGGTCTGCGTCCGCGTGCCGAATTTTCTCCGGCTTCCTCAACCCGTTCCTCACTCTCCTCGACCATTCTGTCCCAGAATTTTTCATATTCCGGTTCCATGCGCTTAACATACTCTTCCGGATAAAATCCTTCCTCGGCCTTGATAATCTCATCGAACTTATTGACGCCGTTTAAGTCTCTGTAATCGTCACTGATGCCTTTATCTATGCCGTTTAAGTCAATCCGCTCATCATTTATTCCCTTGTCGATTCCGTTTAAGTCGACTCGGTCGTCCCTTATTCCCTTGTCGATTCCGTTTAAATCCACACGATTGTCTCGTATTCCCTTGTCGATGCTGTTGAGGTCAGGTCTTTTTTCTTCATCCTTAGGCTTCTCCGCTCCGACATACTCGTTGTAATTGCCGTTCGGCTCATCGCCGGCAAGCTTTCCGAGCATCTCCATGTAATCGCCGGCTGCCGACTTATCACCGTCAAAATCGAGAATAAACACATCCTTATCCGTGAGATTTTTAAGCGGAATAGGTGTAAAAAATATTGAACACTCAGGACAATGGAATACCCTCGCCATCCTGACCTGTCCGTTCACGGTGTCGATTACCGGCTCATCCTTCTCAGGAAATACAGCCATATAGAGCTTCTGACCGCGCCGTGGACAGTCATATCCTACCTTATAGAAATTATTCCCGAGTCTTCCGCGCTTTCTCTCCTCTATCGATGTCCTCGAAAATGCAAACTCTTCATTCACAACCTTCCAGACCATGTTATGCCACAATCCGGCAGCCTTGTCTTCACCATTCCCATCTTCGTCAACATCGTTATCTTTTTCGATAGCAAGTTGTATGGCATCCTCGTATGTTATTCTCATATCACCTTTATAAAGAAAACAGTGCTGTGCGTTATACTCCGCTGTCACACCAATCTGCCCGAACACCGCACCGAACAATGCATTTATTTGTGCCTCATCCTTCTCTACGGTTATACCCTTTAAGGCTCCCCACTTCCCGAAGGCATAGAGTACAAGGTTAAATATATTTATAAGCTGTGAATCCGGACTTATCGCCTGTGCCTTCACCTTATCAAGCTTCAAGTCAACAATATTGGTGCTGACTCTGCGCGTATCGTAATTAAAAATTACCGAACGTTCCCTGCCGCTCAAAACCAGAAAATTGTCCATGACAACAAAATTCCCGTCCCATTCGACCGGAACCGGCAATGTTCCTATAAGCCTGTCAAATACTTTCTTAAGTTCATCCGTACTTTTAAGTACAATCATACCAAACCATACTCCTCAAGCAATCTGTCATACTCACTGTCAGTAATCTCCATCACACCGCCGTGACGCTTTCTTGTGCTTCCCAGATCATATTTATCATCACCGAGAACATGCATCACACCATGTGACATGTCGTCTATAACTATAGGCATATATCCCTTATGTTCCGCAAATCTGTCCGCAATAAGGCAATAATGTCCGTCCGGAAGTCTGTAGCACTCAGGTCCCTCAAGACCGTAAAGACCGGACAACGTCTCACTCTCAATCTGCGTGAATGCCTCCCTGTCAAGACTTTCACCTGCTTCAAGAATCAGCTTCTTGCTGACCTCATCCTTGGAAAATCTGTAATAAATATTCCCATCACGGATAATTGTCGTATCGATTATGCTCTGCTCACGTTCAATATATCTCTCCACCGGAGTAAAGCTCTTAAAATCTTTCGTGAAGCTTCTGTATATTATATGCTTGTCCCCCGGTTCATCCTTCCCACATTCCGGTCTGCCTCCGTCTGCCCTTGTAAACGAGGCAAAAAACACCATAAATTCTTCTCTTTCTTTGTCGTACACCGCCTCAGGTGCCCAGACACAGCCTGCATTTTGAATTCCAATCGTGACATTTCTCTCCTTAGACCATGTAACGAGATCATCGGACTCCCACACTATCATGTCACGGCTGCCTTCGTGCACGGCTCTTCCCCAATCTTTCTTCGTGTACATGCACAAATCCGTCGCGATGAGATAGAAACGCCCCGTTTTTGGATGTTTTACAATAAACGGATCCCTCACTCCTCTTTCCCCAAGTTCGGATATCAGCACCGGCTTTCCTCCGTTAAGGTCATTCCAATGAAGCCCGTCCCTACTCAGTGAAAAGTAAATCTGCTCCCCGTTCTCGTGTTCCTCACCCGTAAAATACACAAAAATATATGCCGACATTTTAATACCCTCCGCTGCCTGATAACCCACAAAATAACAGTAGTCATTATTATTATTATTATGATTGTAGCATTAAAAGCCTTTATTTTCCACTTATTTTACGGTTAAGAATCAATTTTTTGAAATATAATACTTTTTTAATTGGAAAAAATATAAAAAAGAGTTAAAATATTCATAATCGTTATATTGAAAGGATTTATAATATGGGAAAAGCTGAAGAGAACAAACAACACAAGCGCCTTTCCTTGCTCAACACGGCTTTTGAGCTGTTCACAACCAAGGGTGTCAACAAGACAAGCATTTCTGAAATATCCGAGCAGGCAGGTATAGCCAAGGGTACATTCTATCTGTACTTCAAGGATAAATATGATATCCGCAATAAGCTCATAAGCCATCAATCTGCTCTTGTACTCAGCAGAGCCCTTGATGCTCTCAAAGAGGAACATTATGAAAACAAATATTCCGGTCTTGAGTATTTTAAAAATACTTTTATCTTCATCGCCGACAATGTAATCAACCAGTTCACTGAGAATAAGGCTCTGCTCACCTTTATATCCAAGAATCTGAGCTGGGCCATATTTAAAAAGGCTCTCACGACCGGCTCATCCGATGAACCGATAGATTTCCGTGAAATCTTCTATTCACTTATCGAGCACTCCGGCGTCAATTTTAAGGAACCTGAGATAATGCTCTTCATGATAATAGAACTCATAAGCTCGATATCCTACAGTGCCATTCTGTACAGTGATCCGCTTGACATTGACGGTCTGAAGCCTTATCTGTATAATACAATTAACTATATTATCGAGAGTCATGTAGTAACGGAAGAAAAGAACGGAGGAGTAATCGAACATGAAGATACACAACCATAAGACCGACGCTTCCTGCGAGAGCACGGCGTGCGGCACACAAAATACGGATGCTGAGCAGAAAAACACATCGAACACCAGGCGCATAATTGCCGGAGCTGCGATAATAATTGTTATATGTGCAGGAGCATTCGGAATATTCAGTCTTATACGCAGCTTAGACTATATGCGTCCGGTCAAAGATATATGCAGCATCTACAACAACCGCGAAACCGACACTGCGAAGCTTTTTAAGCTCATCTACTCGGGTGCCGACAAGAAAGCATTCAACTCGGCGTACAAGATAATCGCCAACTCGGATGTATATTACCGGTACATTGATTCAATTCCCGCTAATCTTGAGGACTACTACCGTGACAATGCGGCAAGCAGCGGAAGCGATATCAAGATGAAGTTCGATGTCACCGGCGATAAAGTCAAGATGGATGACAGCCAGATTGCCATCATATACAACGAGCTTGAATCAAAAGCAGATTACTATCAGAACATTGTTGATACGATTGATAACATGGGAAAAGATGACGTCCAGAGTCTTGCCGATGCCCTCGGAATATCCCACAAGCGTGCCTCAACGCTCTGTTCCATAATAAGAGAACGGTGTGAGAGCTACTTAAAATTCGATATAAGCGCGGGCTATTACATCACAGGCCGATACGTTCTTTACAATAAGTCCAACGAAACGGCAGCCAAGACCGATAAGATTTCCCTTGCCGTAATTAAACTCAACGGAAGCTGGTATATATATGACGGCAGGGATGAAGGTGTTGCACTTGCAACAGGAATTGATTACATTGCCTACGACGACATATTGTGGGATATTTTCACCAACTATATTCAGTAATCTTGTACATTCAAAAGCGGGACCGCCTTATCAGGCAGTCCCGCTTTCTTGTATTCTCTGTACATTTTTTAATATAAATTGTAAAGCATACGCTGTAAATCATACAAGCTGATTCCGAACTCAGGAAGCACTGACATATAATCTATCATCCAGTCACCATTGAACTTGATAACATTGATTGTAATCTTATCTGACTTCTCAAGTGTCTTACCACTCTTGTCGTTAAGGACAAGTCTTCCTGTAAGTGAATATCCTTCAGTAACCTTCGCTCCCTTGAACTCCTTCATAAGGTTAACCACAACCTTGCAAAGGTCTTTAGCCTTGGCTGTTTTTATTCCAAGTGAATCCGCAAGATCCTCGTAATCATACTTATCAAATCCTGCAATTTCATCACATATTGACTCAAAATAGTTGTCATATAATCCGGAATATGTATCATTGAGATCTTCAATCTCATCGGCATCCAACTTTTCCTTGTCGGTATAATCGAACTTTGCGCTCCATCCCGCATCATACTCACTATCAAACGTATCGTACATATCCTTGAGCTCATCCTCAGCCTCTGTAAAAGCGTCCGCTATATCATCGGATGTCTTAATAATCTTCATTGCCTTCTTATAAGAAGATGCCGCAAAATCAGGAAGAACCGCTGTCACAACCGCATCAACATCCGTGTTTTTGTTATTGATTACCTTGGTTATATCATTGATTGGCTTCTTATATCCGTTAGCAGTATGAAGAAATACCGCAACACCTGCTGCAACTGCCAATATAAGGACTACAATCACAATCGCAAGTCCCTTTTTCCCCTTCTTCTTAGGCTGTACAGGTTCTGTCTGAACCTCCGCTGCCTGTACCGGTGCTGCCTGCTGCGCACCATCGCCCTGCTTACAGTTACATACTTCACCGTCAGCGAGCGGTCTGCCACAATTCTCACAAAATGCCATAATTATCCTCCTCAAATTGTAATATAATTCCCGAACATTTATATTCGGATACTTATTATAAAATTATAGCTTATCAGCTACAAATTGCAACTAATTTTTACCGGCTTCCTTTTTGGCGGTAACCCCTCCGTTTACAACGCATCCCGCGACAAGCATCCATAAAAGTGTCATAGGCACAGAAAAGTCAAGATATGTGAAGCTTACAATATACCCTGCCATTAGCATGCCCAGAAGCTTATCCTCAACCGCATGCGTCCTTCTGTAGTTCTGCAGTGACTTGTACGCTATGGCACACATTCCCGCCACCGTCAGAAACAGCGCAATAAATCCGCAGTCCGAAAATATATTGTCAAACGAACCCGCAAAATTATTGATGTATACATATATATTGAGCAGTGCCGTTGTGACCGACTTGGTTGCATCGTGTATCTGCATGCTGAAAATATCATTCATATTGAGTATTCCCCAGAAAAAAAGAAGCGCAAATGTTATTCCGGTAATGGTCTGCCATCTTTTGAGTGACGGAATATGCTTCTTGTCTCTGTCCGATTTAATTCTCGGATGTCTCTCCCTAAGGAGCAGGCTTCCTATTCCCAGTATGACAAGGACGATATAGAGCTCCTCATTCGATGCAAGAAGTCCCATAAGACCGTCCTTAATCTTAATGTTCTTAAGGAAAAATACAATTCCCACCACCTTCATGATAAGAAACGAGAAAAACCATACAAGCACATATTTAGACACCGCCGTGTATGTCGCATCAAGAAGCATAATTGCCGCAATAAGCATACCGAACCATATTATAATACCGTTGTTGTTCTGGTTTATGCAGAACACGAAAATACTTCCCACTACTCCCACGAGATAAGTTATGCACTTGTTTCCCGTAGTATTCGTGTATCCCGCAACGGAGAAAAGCAGCATAACCGTACACACGTTGAGAAACCCGCCGCTTATCGTTCTATGTGCAAGAAACTGTATCCCTGCCGCGATAAGCACAGGAATAAATATAATTGATAAAATTATCGGAAGATATTTCTTTATTGAACCTAAAAATGCCCCGGCAATATAAAGCACCACGCTCACAAGCGCACATGCGGCTTGTACATAATGTCCGTTCACGGTTCCCATCACGGAGAAGTAGAGCAGCATTCCCACAACAAGAACATTGAGTGATAAGTCATTCTTCATAATATCTGAAACCTGACTGATATATCTTTTCATAACTCTTCTTCCTTTCCGTTATTTCTGAACCTGTTTAAGTGTAAAAAAGTAATACAGCACCGTTCCCTGCCATCCTTCATACATTACCTTCGGTCCGTCCACGCTGTAATAATTTTCAAGCATATCAATTGCACTCTTTGAATCGCCGTGGTTCCACGGAATCTCAATATATACCAGCCTCTCAGGAAGTACAGAAAGCTTCAGTATTCCGTCGACGGCAACTCTGTTGACGCTGTAACAGCCGGATACGCTGTCCTCTGAGTAATACACAAGTGCACGCTCCTTCGGATTCCATCTTATATTGTCCTGACGGAACTGTGTCTCTCCCTCGTTTGCCGACGATGCGACGATTATGTCCGTGTCGGCTCCGTACTCGTCGAGAATACTGTCAATCGCATTGTTCACAAAAGTATAATGATAATTGTAATAAGCGTAATCACCCGGATTGCCGTTCATGTCCTTCTGCTCATCAGAAAAGCCGGCTGTATAGAGTATAGGAAAACGGTTCGTCTGCATATTGGTAAAAAGTGCCGCACTCACCGGGTCAACGGTGATAAACGTCTCGGCAAACATAAGTCCGCCAAGCACTGTGAGCGTTGTGAGAATAACTCTCCGCCTCTCGAACAGTTTTATGAGCATAATCACACCGAACATTGCAAACAACGTGTCAGCAAGCATATTATATCTCGGAAGCGTCGCCTTAGGATATGCGAGCAGATACAGCACATACACCATGTAGCTTCCAACAAGCACAAGCCACGGTGTGAACTCCATCCTGTGGGTTCTTCTCACCCTCATGTTCGCCGATACCATGACAATCCCCGCAATCACTATTATGAGCCATATCCAGTTAAAATTGAGCACATACAGCTGCGCAAGCTTAATCTTAATATAATAACCCGAAAAAGCAATTCCGTTCATGGCGCATACTCTTATGACACCGTATACAAACAGAACAACCGCGAGTATGGCACCTATGACTATAATTCCCGTCTTAACATTGTATTCATCGCCTTCGGTATCCTCAGTTTCCTGCGATGCGTTCTCTTTGTCCGCCTCATCCGCAGCCGTTGTTTTTTTCTTATTTCTTATTCCCGTGGTAAATATACCGACTAAGAATGCTCCCGCAAACATAAGCGCAACCAGCATTCCGGAGCTCTTGGTCGTTCCAAGCATTATAAGCCAGAACACCATAAGAATATATCTTTTGGACACACAGCAGTAAAATGCATAGATAAAGAACATCGTCATTCCGTACTCTAATCCGCACAGAGTTGACATACCGAGCGTCATCGGTGAAAAAGATACCACAAGTGCCCCAAACCACACAATTATCTGCCTTGCCTTTGGAAAAAGTCTTCTGAATGTCATATATATGCAGCACGCCGCCGCAATTCCCATATAGAGCTGGCTCCACTGAAATCCCGTTCCTTTTCCCGGAACCATAAACTCACCCATGAGTGCAAACATACAGTATCCGTAAGCACTTCTGTCGGCAATTTTTCCCGCCTCTATGAAATCACTTAAAATCATATCAGGGTGGTATACAAGACGCTCAAGGGATTCATAACATGTGAGTCCCTCATCAAGCTGCAATGTCCCCACTATCTGAACCCTTATAATGTAATGTACAATTATAAGCAGTCCGCACGCCGCCGCATCACGATAATCAGGCTTTGCCCCCTCTCCCTTACGCATGGCATATACGACAACACCCATACATGCTCCGAATATAACGGCACTCACTATAAGCCCTGCATTTACCATGCTTTTGAAGCTGTTCTGCCATACCGTGCCGTACAGCACCGACGTCCTCGCAGACAGGAAAAACATTATGAAAAATAGTGCTATGACAGCAATCTGACTCACCTGCACTGCCGCTTTACCGAACTTTGACTTTGTATTCATTTTCTGACATCCTCTACAAACGCCGACTGTCTTACAAGAGCTGCCGCCATATTCTTTCTTATATTTTCATCATTCAAAGCTTCCAAAAATATTTTTATCGATTTTACAAAATGGTCATCACCCGGAAGTTCTACCGTTACACTCTCCGAACCTGTCTCTATCAACGCAGTCGGTGCATAGCCTGCCGGTGCCGTGTAGATTCTTCCCGTCGTGATTCTTCCCTTGGTGCCCCACAGTTCAAGCGAGCACTGGTACTGACAATCCATTCCGAACGCTGCCTGTGCAATAACCCCGTCATCGTTAGTAAACTCAGCGGTTCCGAATATATCCACACCCGTCTCATCGTCATAGTCAAGTTTGGAACTTATATATCTTGTGCTCTCCCCGAGAAGTTCCGTTATAAGCTTTATCGTATAACCGCCGTTGTCCATCATGGTTCCGCCGCCCAATGCCTTGTTGTAACGGAAATCACCCTCCGCACGTCTTGGGAAACCGAAGCTTGTCCTCACAAGTCTGAGCTTTCCGATTCTGCCCTCTGCTACAAGCTCCTTCAGCCTTGCAAGCTGGTCATGATACTGGAACATATAATTTTCCTGAATTACAAGACCTCTCTCATCTGCCAGCTCCACAAGCTCCTTCGTATATTCAAGAGACGTTGTGGACGGCTTCTCAAGAAAAACATGTTTTCCGGCGAGAAGTGCCTTTTTCGCCCACTCATAATGAAATGCGGGAGGAAGAGGTATGTACACGCAGTCAACACTCCCGTCATTTATCACCTCGTCATAAGATGAATATACATGCAGGTTATATTTTTCAACAAATCTTTCAAGTTTCTTTCCTGAATTGGACGCAACACCCGCACACTCTGCACCGCCCACCCGGCAAAGTGCCGGAATGAATTTGTTATACGCTATGTCCGCTGCTCCAAGTATACCTATTCTAATCATATTTCGCTCCATTATATTTCAATCAATGACAACAGATTTCTAAGCTGAATATTAAGGCAGTTGTTAATCTGTATCATGTAATTAAGTGTTCCATAATCTATCCAGAAATATCCCTCAGGTACCTCTTCCAACTCCTTCGGTTCAATCTCAATAATATAATTGTAATTCTGCTCATGGTAAAAGCGTCCGCCCTCCTCGGAGAGAATTACATGATACTTTGCCTTTCCATGTGCAATCTTATCTCTGAAAAGACCGTCGACTACATTATCATCCTCCGGCTTTCTCGTCGGCTCCCACTGAACAGACGGTCCTAACTCTATATAGTCGAAGGAACCTATCTCCGGTCTGCCTGCGACCAAGAACTCCTTCTTGCCGTTCATGGTTCTTGTGATAAGACCGAATGTTGCCTTTCCTATCGCCTTGAAAAGCGGCTGGCTCCACTGCTTTACTTCTCTTCCGTTAATCTCTATATCATAGTATCTCACCATGTAATCGGCCTCATGGTTGCATGTGACACCATAATCATCAACGCTCCAGTCACGAAGCTGGTTGAGCGGCACAAGCACCGTCTTTTTCTCCTCAAACATCTTATAATTGTTGAGGAACTGATATATTTCGGAAATATTCGCAGTGATTCCTCCCGTGAATATCGAATGATAAAAGCTCTTGTCCGAAAAACATTTCTCAATGTCCGAAAGTTCTTCCGCCGAAAATCCGCAGTTGGTGAGCGGTATTCCGGAGAGCACCGTTCTCGTGTCCATATTGACAAGGTTGTCAATCTTCATAAGCTGCTTAATCTGTCCCAGCGTCATCCATTTATAATTCGGCAGCACCTCTATGTCCTCATCAAGAAGCATTATGATATTGCGGTTTCTCTTCTTATAAAATCTCCCTGCCTGCTCTGACTGAATCTGGTCATATATCACCGTGTAATTCTTTGAATTATAGAAATAATCAAAATAATTAGGCAGTACCCCTCCATGTCTTCTGGTGTAGTTGCTCTTAGTCGCCTGTATTGTAGGCGAAATCTGTATGACATTGACATTTCCCGGCTCTATCTTAGCCTGCATAAGAAAATTGATGACACCATCTATCTCTTTACATATTATGCCAAGGTAACCAATCTCCGGCTGCACGATTATAGGCTGTTCCGCAACAAGCTTGTTATTCTCATATCGCTGTATTCCCGTGATTGAGAAGAATGAACGCTTTCTGTTGTGTATCTCCCCGACATAATCATCATAGAACCAGAAGCTGTTATCTCCTGATACGCACTCCGTAATCGAAACGTTGGCATTCCGGTTAAGCCTTTCCACCCACTCAAGTATATCTTCCGTGGAATTTACATTTCCTTCCGTAGCCGCCCATGATTTAATTATTTTACGAATAATGTCTTTCATAGATAATCCCCATTCTTTTATCTGTACGGCGATTGCCTAACCGCGTGACAGGAGCTTTCCCTTGAGCGCTCCAAGCTTAATCTTAATCTGTGCCTTCATCTGTGACATACACACTGCCGCATAGCTCCTATCAAAAGCCTTAATCGCCGTCTTTGCCCTTCCCGAACAATGTATCGCAAACACTCTCACAAGTGTTCCGTCCTGTCTCACAAGATAAGGCAGCTTATTGCCGTCCGCATCTTTTTTAAGAACATACTTCTTGATTCCCGCAACCGAATTGTACTTATACTCATAGTCCGTAAAATTCACCCTGTCGCACAAATTCTGGTCAATCGTTCCGCCGTCAAACACTTTCGCGGAATTGAGCACCTTATCATTATCCTTCGACCACAGGTACACAAGCGTCATATCGCAAACGCCGCCGGCATGATTATGTTCCTTCTGATAATTCCATTTTTCAAGGAGGAGCTCCTTGTTGTCCCTGAAAGTCTCCTCGCAGAAGGTTAAGAAATCATCAAGAGCAGCTTTCGTCCAGTACGAACAGTGACAGCATGAACTCCATCCGTAATCCTTATCCTGCCCCGACGTCGTGGATACCATCGCATACGCCTTATCAAGCGATGGAATGCTGCTGTAATCGGCACAATTATACAAGTCGCTCTCCGCAACCATTATTCTGTCAAAATTGAGCTCTTTCATGAGCTCATAGTACAAAAAGTATCTTTTAAAGCATATCTCGGCAAAAAAATCCGTGTAGGTCGAATAATTCTCAAACATTTTAAGAAACCCGTTATACCTGTCAAGATTGAGCTTTTCGTAATCGAACCACTCCTTCGCAACAGTCCTGTTGGCATCATCTCCGAGGAGAATAACTCTCTTATTATACTTTTCTGCCGAATGAACGCTGTACGGAAGATGTTCCGGACAGCCCGCATGAAAAATAACAACCGGTATATTTTTATTCTTAGTCTCCATTATCTGTCCTCTCCTGACTCCCCCTGCTGTACAAGCATGCGCTGATGCTCGTCGTATGCGTTCTCGTTTGTAATCGCATCCTGTGTAGTTCCCGCCATCGGAATCGGCTGACCGTCAAAATTTATTGTCTTTTCCACAACAACAAGCGGTCTGTGAATCACACGCTTGTTGATATTGAGCACATATTCACCGATAAGCCCTATAAAGAAAAGCTGAATTGAACCGATTAGGAATATACCGATTACAATAGGTGCCGTTCCGGCAGTGAACGTATGCCAGTGCGTGAGCTTGTACACAAGATAAATTATAGCTACAAGCATCGATAACGCCGACGCGATAAAACCGAAAAACGTGGCAAGTCTCAAGCCCACTTTCGTGTAAGATGTTATGCTTAACATCGCCGCATCATACAGCGAATAGAAATTGTTCTTTGTCTTTCCCGCACGTCTCTTAGGCTGTGTGTACTCTAAATCTTTGCGCTTAAAACCATACTCGGCCACTATGCCGCGGATAAAAGGCATCGGATCGTCAAGCTGTCTTAAAAGATGAATAAACGTCTTATCATACAGCCCGAAGCCCGTAAAATGCTCAATCATCTCGACATCGGACATTTTGCGTATCATCTTGTAGTATATGGTTCTTAAAAGGTATATGAACTTATTTTCTTTGCTGTGGCTTTTTATTCCGCTTACAATCTTATAGCCCTTCTCCCACTCTGCAACGAACTTGGGAATCATCTCCACCGGGTCCTGAAAATCACAGCACACGCTTATAGTACAGTCTCCCGTCGTCTGACACATTCCGTAGAACGGAGAGTTGAACTGTCCGAAGTTGGTCACATTGAATATCGCCTTGATATTCTTATTTCCTGCACATATTTTCTCCAGATACTCCCTTGTTCTGTCCTGTGAACAGTTATCTATAAATAAAATCTCGTAGTCATACTGCGGAAGCTCTCTCGTCATCACATCAACAAGTGCCTCACTCATCGGAATGACATTCTCCTCCTCGTTATAACACGGTACCATTATGCTTATCTTCTTTTTTAGCTGCTTATCCACAATTATCCTCTTTTCACACTGCTTATTCAGGAAGTGATTTTACCCACTCTGTTGTCTTCTTTATTCCGTCCTCAAATGTGGTATCCGGAATATACCCTGTATCGCAACACACTGCACTTATATCCGCCGTCAGGCTCATCACCTGTCCTGCACCATACGGTACATCACCGAATCCCAGCAGTTTCTCATCAGCCCCCACTGTTCTGCAGAGCCTTATGACATACTCTCTGAGGCTGTGTTCCTCATGGCCTGCAAGAATATATACCGCACCGTCCCTCATAGCTTCTCCAAGCAGATACAGCTCCTTCGCCGCATCCTCGGAGTACAGATAATTCCATACCTGTTCTCCCCTTGTGAGCGGAACCCTGCGTCCGTTCAAAAGCCCTCTTATAACGGATGTTATCATGGTATTCATGCCGTCATAAGGCCCGTAGACGCTTAACACTCTCACCCATGCATGTTCAATGCCAAGCTCACCGCACAGTCTGCGGCTCTTTATTCCTGCATCAAGCTTCGCCCTGCCGTACTCATTCTCCGGTGCCGTCACCGTATCCGGGGTAAGCCTTGTACCTGCCCTGCCGTATTCCGCCTGCGAGCCCACTCCGATGAACTTTGAACATCCGAGCCTTCCCGCAAGCCTCACCGCATCCAGTGTGTACTCCACATTCTTCTGCTGCATCCCGGCATCATTTCTCAGACTTCCGAATGTACCGCTCCATCCAAGGTGATAAAACACACTGTCCCCCCGCTGCACATCTGCATCCTTTTCAAAGTCTGCAAGCTCCTCAAGCCTCACATACTCTAAATTCAAAAACCCTCTCCCAAGCTCCCGCTCAAACCGCTCCGATATACGGCTACTGCGCTCGGAATCTCTTCGTAAAAATACCGTAACCTCTGTATTGTTTTTGAGAAGCTCTGCCACAAGTGCCATTCCTATTGCACCTGTCGCACCTGTCACATACGCCTTTTTCATACTAAAAATCACACAAGCGGTATAAACATATTCCGCTCTAACTCCTCCTTAGGTAAAAACGGTGCCAGATCCTCAAGCGGCGCTGATACAAGAGTTCCATCATCAAGTCTCTTCGTCGCCGACTTCGGCTCGAACTTCTGTCCTCTGCTCACAAACACCTCACAGATTGCCGGACCCTTAATCTCAAGAAATTCATCAAGCATATCGAACTTGTCATTGCTGCCTATTGAGCGGTATTCATACCCGTAAGCCCATGCAAGCTTCGCCATATCGGGGAAGCTCAAATCACCGCTGTCCTCTCCTATTCCGACAAGAGGTTCACCAAAAAAGTTCTTCTGTGTCTGGCGTATTGAATGGTATCCGCCATTGTTTATGACAAATATTTTCATGTTCATCCTGTGATGGATAATCGTCTGAAGCTCTTGAAGATTCATCTGTATGCTTCCGTCTCCCGTGACGCATATTATATCATAATCCGAACCCGAATTGCCACTGTTTTCGTTGACAGTACACGTTTTTTGTGCCACCCATGCTCCTATTGCCGCCGGAAGGTCATATCCCATGGAAGCAACTGCGGAATTGATAATAAATCTCTGTCCCTCCTTGATGACATACGCATGACTTCCCACGACACAAGCCGAACCGTTCCCTACTACCGTTATCTGTCCCGGATAAAGACGCCTGCTCAGCTCCTTTATAAAGGCGTAGACGTTCGCATACTCGTGCCCGTTCTCGACACATTTCTCATAGTGCTTAGGCATTACCACCGGATAGTTCTTTTTCCAATCACGGCAAGCCTCATGCCACTTCCCGTCAGGAAAGAGCTTTCCGTCCTCACCACATAGCTGCGTCAGGCACTCGTCGAGCGCGGTGAGAAAATCAAGCGCATCCGCCCACACCGGCATATCGACGTGCAGCGTCGGCTTTTTAAGCTCCTCCGCATCAACATCCTCAACTATCGTGTACGCTGCCCTCGCCCAGCTCTTATAATTATACCCGACCTGTCTTATGCTGAGCCTGCTGCCTACTGACAAAAACAAATCGCTGTTCTGCACCGCAAAATTGCCGGCTCTGTCTCCCATTATTCCCGCTCGCCCCACATAAAGCGACTCGTCGTCCGCACATAAATCTATGCTGTCCCAGCCCGTGACCACAGGAATGTTAAGCTTTCTCTTAACACGCTCAAACATCTCTGCCGCACCAGCTATGCGTATTCCGTTCCCCGCATTGAGCACGGGTCTTTCCGCCTTTCTCACCTTCTCAATCACGGACATTATAAGTTTCCTATCAGGCTTTGGCGGAAGGCTTTTTTCATAACCGGCATACTCATCACAGTTTTCATCATAGTCAATAAGTTCGTCCGTATCAATATAGGCTCCCTGGACATTAAGCGGTATATCAAGCCAAGTCGGTCCCGGTCTGCCCGTCACAGCCTCATGATATGCCTTTTTCACGCAGCAGCGTATCTTTGCAGGCTCAACGACCATCTCACAGTACTTGGTCATGGACGCGACAGCCTTCGTGATGTCGAACTCCTGATCTCCCATTGCTCTTATATTAAGTCCCGTGCTTCTCGCCGTCGTGTCATATCTTACCTGCCCCGAAATCACAAGCATAGGAATCGAATCAAGATAGGCACCGAGCACTCCCGTGAGTGCATTTGTCCCTCCCGGGCCTGTCGTAACACACAAAAGAGCAGGCTTCCCTGCAATCCGGGCATAACTTTCTGCCCCAATCGCGCAAGCCTGCTCGTGGTGATTATAAATACATCTGAGTTCGCTGCTGTGTCCGAAGGAGTCATTAAGGTGCATGGCTCCTCCTCCGGTAACAGTAAATACACGTTCTATACCAAGCTCAGCGACAAGCCCGGCAATATAATCCGATACCTTAATTCTCATATACTCTCTCCATTTCCACAGCCTCATGAATCGTTTTTATCATATATGAAAGCTTTTTTTCAGTCATTCCCGGATAAACACCTATCCAGAATGTGTTTTCCATAATTATGTCGGTATTTGTGAGTTCTCCCACCACACGGAAGCCGGTTTCCTGCGCCCTCATCCCGTCAAAGCACGGCTGCTTGATAAGATTACCCGAGAAAAGCATTCTCGTCTGGACACCGTGTGCTTCAATATATCTTACAACTTTGTTCTTATCCGTTCCCGGCTTGCATGTCAGGCAGAAGCCAAACCAGCTTGGATTGGAATTCTCCACTGCTTCAGGAAGATAGAAATAATCTTCGAGGTCTGAAAGTCCCTCATACAGAACCTTGAAATTTTCTCTCCTTCTCTCAACAAACGACGGAAACTTTTCAAGCTGTGCACATCCTATGGCAGCCTGCATGTCAGTTGCCTTGAGATTGTAACCGAAATGAGAATACACATACTTGTGGTCATATCCCTTCGGAAGCTCGCCGTACTGCCCGTCAAATCTGTGTCCGCACATGTTGTCCTGTCCCGAAGCACACACGCAGTCCCTTCCCCAATCCCTGAGGGAGCGCACAATCTTGTTGAGCAGAGGATTATCAGTGTAGACCGCACCGCCCTCTCCCATGGTCATGTGATGAGGCGGATAGAAGCTGCTCGTTCCTATATCGCCGACCGTTCCAGTCAGCTTAACCTCGCCGTCAATCGTGTACTCGGAGCCGAGGGCATCGCAGTTGTCCTCTATGAGCCACAGCTTATGTCTGTCACAGAACTCCTTCACAGCCTTCAGATCAAAAGGATTTCCAAGCGTGTGTGCAATCATGACCGCCTTGGTCTTATCCGAGTATGCCTCCTCAAGCTTCGTTACATCTATATTGTACTGAGGTATCGTCACATCCACGAACACCGGAACCGCACCGTACTGTATTACAGGCGTCACTGTAGTCGGAAATCCTGCTGCCACCGTGATTACCTCGTCACCGCGCCTTACCGCCCTCTCCCCGAGAAGCGGCGAAGTAAGAGCCATGAATGCAAGAAGGTTGGCGGATGAACCCGAGTTTACCAGACTGCAGAAACGCACACCGAGATACCCTGCAAATTCACTCTCAAATCTTGCCGTATATCTTCCCGATGTGAGCCAGAACTCAAGCGACGAATCCACAAGATTCACCATCTCGTCATGGTCGTACACTCTCGCCGCATAAGGCAGTCTGTCTCCCTCCTTGTACTCCTTGTCCTGATTATGAAAACGATCACAATACTCGCTCACAAGTTCTAAAATCTGTGCTCTCGCTTCCTTTTCACTTTTGCCTTCAAACATAATGTGGCTCCTTTTATTTACATTGATTACTTGTTTTGATATAGTCCTTAATCTGGCTGTTCATACAGCTTATAACCTTGTCTGCCGTCGTATGATCCTCTTTTAACAGCTTTGAAAATTCGACCGTCTTTTCAACTGCCGTCTCTATGTTCCAGACCGGTTTCCAGCCGAAAGTTTTTTTGAGCTTGTCACAGTTGAGCTTTAAAAAACCCGCCTCATGCGGTCCACCGTCCCCCCGGACATACCATCTCGAACCTTCCCAGCAGTCCGTAAATATACCCACAAGCCTGCCGGTTGTTACGCAGTCCTTGTCATCAGGTCCTACATTGTACCATCCTGACAGCTCTATATTCCCATACTGCTCCTTTGCAATCATAAGGTATGCAAACACAGGCTCTAATACGTGCTGATAAGGTCGTATCGAATATGGATTTCTCACTACTATATCCCGTCCGCCCAGTGCTGCTCTCACACAGTCGGGAATAATTCTGTCAGGAGCAAAGTCTCCCCCGCCTATGACATTCCCGGCTCTCGCCGTCGACACGGCAATCCCCGCTTCCGCAAGAAATGAGCGCACATAGCTGTGTGTCACAAGCTCAGAGCAGGACTTGGAATTAGAGTACGGATCATAGCCGTCTAAAGGTTCGTTCTCCTTATAGCCGTTCTTGGCACGCTCCTTGTTCTCATACACCTTGTCCGTTGTGACATTCACAAAAGAACGCACACCTTCACAGTTCCCGGATTCACTGCTCCTGCTTAGTCTTACACACTCGCATACATTCACCGTTCCCATAATATTCGTCTCAAACGTGTACTTTGGATTCTTATATGATTCTCTCACTATAGGTTGTGCCGCCATGTGAATTACAATTTCCGGCTTGAAATCATCAAATGCAGACTTGAGCGTATCAAAATCCCTTATATCTCCGATGACGGATTTCACCCTGTCATCGTCATTTATTCCTGCAAGCTCATAGAGAGAAGGCCTAGTCGGCGGCTCAAGCGCATAACCGCATACCTGCGCTCCGGCCATCGAAAGCACTCTGCACATCCAGCTTCCCTTAAAGCCCGTATGACCTGTAACAAGCACACGCTTATCCCTGTAAAATTCCATCAAACCCTGATAATCCATTAAATAATTCCTCTCATGTCCTAATCCCAAAGCTTCCACGGAGCGTTGCCGCTCTCCCACATAGCCTCAAGCTTCTGCTTATCCCTCTGTGTATCCATATTCTTCCAGAATCCAGGATGATGGTATGCCATGAGCTGTCCCTCCGACACAAGCCTCTCCACAGGCTCCTTCTCAAACACCGTGTCAGGCCCGTCAATGTAGTCAAACACCTCCGGCTGGCACACCATAAAGCCACCGTTTATTACTCTTCCATCAAGCTCATGCTTCTCGCGGAATGCCGTTATCACGCCGTCCTCCCTCACGTCGAGGGCCCCGAACTGCTGCCCGATATTGATTGCCGTTATGGTCATAAGCTTGCCGTGAGACTTGTGATACTCAAGCAGCTTATTGATGTCGACATCTGACACGCCGTCACCGTATGTCAGCATAAAAGGCTCATCGCCTATATACTCCTGAACTTTCTTAATCCTTCCTCCGGTCATGGTCTTTAGTCCCGTGTCAACAAGCGTAACCTTCCACGGCTCGGTCTTTACATTGTGGACAATCATATTGTTCGCCGCAAGGTCAAAGGTGACATCCGAGGTGTGCAGAAAGTAATCGGCAAAAAATTCCTTCACCATGTACTGCTTATATCCCAGACAAACCACGAAATCGTTGAATCCGTAGTGTGAATATATCTTCATTATATGCCACAGCATCGGCATACCGCCGATTTCAATCATCGGCTTGGGCTTTAGGTGGCTCTCCTCGCTGATTCGCGTTCCGAAGCCTCCCGCTAAAATTATTGTTTTCATAGTCCGTATCCTTTATGTGTTTACCCATCTAATGGATTTATTATAGCACAGTATATTATTTCCTGCCACAATCATTTGCATTCCGTCCCTATTTGTCCGTCTCATCAAGCCTCAGCGTCCTTATGCCCTGCACAAGCTCCGTCACGGTGTCAAGATACTTATCCGTAGTCTTTAACTCATCCCTCGCAGGAGTGTATCTGAAATACGGCACTGCCTCAACCTTAAACTGAACCCTGCCGTCATACTTTTTCACAAACGGCGGAATCTTGTTCACATCTATGCGTGCCTGCGGATACAGCCTTATTATAATCTCGGACTGCGAGCCCTTAATCTCTATGATGTCCGCAAGATGCGCGTTCGACTTGATAAATGCCACGCGCATAAGGCTTATCGCCGTCTTAGGCATATCTCCGAAACGGTCGGTGAGCTCATCCTGCATATCGACAAGCTCCTCCTTCGTCGTTATCGCCGCAATTCGCTTGTAAATGTCAAGCTTCTGAGCCTCGCTCCTTATATATGTCGCAGGTATGAACGCGTCGACAGGAAGGTCGACGTTCGTCTCAAACTCGTCCTCAATCTTTTTGTAGCCCCTGAGTGTAAGCACCGCCTCATTGAGCATCTTGCAGTACAGGTCGTATCCGACCGCCGCCATGTGCCCGTGCTGCTCCTCGCCGAGGACATTTCCCGCCCCTCTTATCTCGAGGTCCTTCATCGCAATCTTAAATCCGCTTCCAAGCTCGGTGAACTCCCTTATCGCTGAGAGCCTCTTCTCAGCTTCCTCTCTTAACATCCTGTCGCGCTTGTAGAGTAAGAACGCATACGCCGTCCTGTTCGAGCGCCCGACTCTTCCCCTTAGCTGGTAGAGCTGTGACAGACCGAACCTGTCGGCATCGTGTATGATTATGGTGTTAGTGTTCGGAATATCAAGCCCTGTCTCGATTATCGTTGTCGACACAAGTATGTCTATATCACCGTTTATAAAGTCAAACATAATCTTCTCGAGCTGTCTCTCGTGCATCTGACCGTGCGCGTAAGCCACGTTGGCATCTGGAACTATCGCGGAAATCTTTGCCGCTACATCCTCTATGCCCTTTACCATATTGTAAACATAGTATACCTGACCGCCTCTTGAGAGCTCTCGCGTTATCGCCTCTCTTATGAGCTCCTCATCGTACTCCGTGACAAAGGTCTGTATCGGCATTCTGTCAACAGGTGCCTCAGTGAGCACGCTCATATCCCTTATTCCGACGAGGCTCATGTGGAGCGTTCTCGGAATAGGCGTCGCCGACAGTGTCAGCACGTCAAGGTCAGACTTTAGCTGCTTAATCTTCTCCTTGTGGGTGACACCGAAGCGCTGCTCCTCGTCTATGATCATAAGCCCCAAATCCTTGAACTTTACATCCTTTGAGAGAACCCTGTGCGTGCCGATTACGACATCGACCGTTCCCTTTTTTAAGCCCTCGAGCGTGTTTTTGACCTGCGTAGGCGTGCAGAAACGGCTGAGAAGCTCCACCCTCACACCGAAGGACTGCATTCTCTGCACAAAGCTGTTGTAGTGCTGCTGTGCAAGTATCGTAGTCGGCACGAGGTACACAACCTGCTTGCCGTCGCACACTGCCTTGAACGCCGCGCGCATCGCAACCTCCGTCTTTCCGAAGCCGACATCGCCGCAGAGCAGTCTGTCCATTATCTTCGTGCTCTCCATGTCCTGCTTGGTCTCTGCTATCGCCGTGAGCTGGTCGTCCGTCTCCTCGTAAGGGAACATCTCCTCGAACTCCTGCTGCCATACCGTGTCGGGCCCGAAGCTGTAGCCCTGCCTGTTCTGCCTTATCGCGTAGAGCTCGACAAGCTCCTTTGCGATTCCCGCAACCGCGGTCTTTACCTTCGACTTTGTCTTAGACCACTCAGCCGTTCCGAGCTTGTTAAGCTTCGGCTTGTGACCGTCAGGCCCCGAGAACTTCTGTATGCTGTCAAGCTGCGTCGCAAGCACATACAGGTTGCTTCCGCCGCTGTACTCAATCTTTATATAATCCTTCTCGACCTTGTCGACCACGACCTTCTCGATACCGCGGTATATACCCATTCCGTGATTCTCGTGAACGACGTAGTCGCCTATTGAAAGCTCCGCAAAGTCGGAGATTGATTTGCCCTCGTAGTTCTTAACCTTGGCTCTCTTCTTTTTCTTGTCCTGTGTAAAAATATCGCTCTCCGCTATGAGCACGAACTTAATCTGCGGGTACTCAAAGCCCTTTGAGAGATTTCCGAACACCGTCATGACCTCGCCCGCAAGCAGCTCCCTGTCATATCTGTCCGAGAAAAACGCCGTTATGTCATTGTCCCTCAAATCCGCCGCAAGTCTCTCAGCCCTCATTCTCGACGATGACGCGAGAATGGTCACATAGCCTTCCTTCTTGTATCTTCTGACATCCGATACAAGTGTCTCAAAGCTGTTGTTGTACGAGCTTATTCCCTTCGCACCTATATCGTAGCGTCCGCCGATATTTAGTCCCTCAGCCCTCGCATCAAGCACCGCGAGTGCAAGAAGTCCGCCCTTGTAAAGCTTCGAGTACACATACGACACATCATAGAGCACATTAGTCTGTTCCGGCAGAATATCACCTTTCTCAAGTCTGTGCGACATGCTCTCGCCGAACTCATACTGCACAGCCTTCAGTCTCTCCGCAATCCGTCCTGGCTCATCGAGCACAAACGTCGTGTTCTTTGCGTCAAAATACTCGGCAAACGACACCGTCTTTTCCGCGAGATACCCGATAAAGCGCTCTATTCCCATCGAGCCGTTGACGCCCTCGGGATCGAGCATAAGCCTCTCCTCGAGCTCCGCGTACTTGTTTCTGATTCGTGCCGCCTCAGTAAGCTTCTTATCCCTCTCAAAAAGCTCCGCCTGCTTTGCGGTGTCCGCCTTTATCTTCTTTAGTGCCGCAAAAATCTCGCCCGACGAGAAGATAAGCTCCGTCGCGGGATAAAATGTGACCTCGTCCACATTCTCAATCGAGCGCTGGCTCTGCGCGTCATAGCTTCTTATCGAGTCAATCTCGTCCCCCCAGAGCTCAATTCTGTAGGGCGTCTCCTCGGTAAACGGGAAAACGTCGATGATTCCGCCTCTCACCGCGAACTGTCCCGCACTCTCCGCCTGCGCGCACCGCTCGTAGCCGAGCTTTACAAGCCTCTTCTCATACGCCGTCAGGTTGACCTCATCGCCGACCGCGAGCGTCATGATATTGTTCTCAATATATTCGAGCGGAAGCAGCTTATCAAGACAGCCGTCAATCGTCGTGACAACAGTCAGCCTCGCATCCTCCCCCGCCTTTTTGTTCTCCGCGAGATGCTTTATCGCGTCTATTCTCTCTTTTACAATGAGATTTCCGTGTATATCCGCATTATAAAAAATAAAATCCTTCGCAGGGTAGTACACGA
Organism: uncultured Eubacteriales bacterium; assembly: GCA_900545455.1. Lineage (GTDB taxonomy): Bacteria > Bacillota > Clostridia > Lachnospirales > Lachnospiraceae > CAG-882. Next base: position 899 of record UQZF01000001.1, on the reverse strand, counting down.
CATCCTTGTCAAAAAATCTGTACTCCTCGTACAACTGTCTCGCGCGCGTCTCGTTGTGCGTGATTATAAGCCTGACCTTACTGTCGCACACGCCAAAAACAAGGTGCGCCTTCTGCTGCTCGACACACCCTGTCACAAGGACAGCCTTACCTGCCTTATTCAAATCTCTCTTCATATCCTCAAAGACCGCAAGGTGCTTTAACGGATACACAAAACTGTTCATGTGGAAATCCTTTCTAAAGGGCACAAAATCCCCCACCCTCTGTTGTCCTAAGCATTAACCATTGTACTTATTCATCGCCGACTCACAGCCCTCGTTCATTATTGTGACGATTGCGGCTGCGGCAGTCTTAAAATGGCTCTTTGCGAGCTCCTCGTCGTCCTTGGTGAAGCGTCCGAGAACGTGATTTACGAGGTCGCCGCCCTTCGGCTTGTCTCCCACACCGAACTTCACGCGCGCGAACTCCTCGGTTCCGAGCTGTGCTATTATATTCTTGATTCCGTTGTGACCTCCCGCGCTTCCCTTCGGGCGCACGCGGAGCTTTCCCACATCAAGGCTTATATCGTCATAAACCACGATAAAGTGGTCAACGCTCTCCTTATAATAGTCCATGACCTCCCTCACGCACTCTCCACTCAAATTCATAAATGTCTGCGGCTTTACAAGCACCACCTTCTGACCTTCTATCACGCCTTTTCCTATAAGCCCCTTATGCTTTTTCTCGCTTATGCTTATATTATATTCCTCCGCGAGCTCATCAATTACACGAAAGCCTATGTTGTGGCGGGTGAGCTCATACTCGCTCCCCGGATTTCCAAGTCCTGCTATTATATACATTTTGTTTTCTCCATTCTTCTTAATTTATCTCGTATGCCGTCTTCTGCTTGAAAAAAAAAAA